>JBOHKZ010000098.1:0-4993 GCA_050729355.1 Phenylobacterium sp.
CCCCGGCGCCGCGACCGATCTCGTCGACGTCGTCGACCTGCCACGAGGTGTGGTGCAGCAGCAGGACTTCGTCTCCACGATCGACAACGCCGGCGGCGACATCGGCGTCCTCATCGCCCAGCTGCAACGCGACGCCCAGCGGCCCGCGGCGGGCAGCCGGTGATCGCCAGAGGGGTGCGCCATGCGTGAACAATGGGCTGAAACCGCCATGGGCGTCGCGGTGATCGCCGTCGCGGCGAGCTTCCTGGTCTATTCGCTGAGCGTCGGCGGCGTCGGCGGGACGCGGGGCGGCTACGACGTCACGGCCCGGTTCGGCGAGGCCGGGTCGCTGGCGCCCGGCGCGGCGGTCAGCGTGGCCGGCGTCAAGGTCGGCACGGTTTCGAAGATCACCCTGGACCCCAAGACCTACCTGGCGGTGGCGCGCCTCAGCCTCGACCCGGCCGTCAAGCTGCCGTCGGACTCCACTGCCAAGATCACCAGCGACGGCCTGCTGGGCGGCGTCCACGTGGCCATCGCGCCCGGGGGTGCGACGGACCTCCTCAAGCCGGGCGGCGAGATCGAGAACACCCAGGGCGCAGTCGATCTCTTCGGTCTGATCGGCCAGGTCATGCGTCCGCAGCCTGCGGCCTCCGCGCCTGCCGACGCGCCGGCGGCCGAGGCCCGCTAGATGACCGCGGCCGGTCTATCGGTGACGCGCATCAATCCGGTGCGCGCAATCGGGCGAGGGACGCTGGCCGCGGTCCGCGTGGTGGGCGCGGTGTCGCTGTTCGCGGTGCGCGGCGTCGCGGCGGTCTTCAGTCCGCCCTGGTTCCCAGGCCAGCTGCTGCGCCAGCTCGGGGCCATCGGCTTCTTTTCACTGCCGGTGGTGGGCCTGACCGCCGTCTTCACCGGCGCGGCGCTGGCGCTCAACATCTTCACCGGCGGCGGGCGGTTCAACGCCGAGCAGGTGATGCCGCAGATCGTGGCCCTGGGCATCACCCGCGAACTGGGACCGGTGCTGGCGTCCCTGATGCTTGCGGGGCGGGTGTCGGCGGCCATCGCCGCCGAGATCGGCGCCATGCGGGCGACCGAACAGATCGACGCCATGCGCACCCTGTCGACCGATCCCTTCCGCTATCTGGTGGCGCCTCGCCTGCTGGCGGCGGTGCTGGTCCTGCCGCTGCTCACCCTCGTGGCCGATACGCTGGGCGTCGCCGGCGGCTGGCTGGTCGCCGTTCGGGTGCTGGACTTCAATCCGACGACCTACATCCGCAACACCGCGACCTTCCTGACCGCCTGGGACGTCGGATCAGGCCTGATCAAGGCGGCCGTGTTCGGCTTCATCGTCGCCCTGATGGGCTGCTATCACGGCTACAAGGCCACTGGCGGCGCGCGCGGCGTCGGGCGGGCGACCACCCACGCCGTGGTCTCGGCCGCCGTCCTGATCTTCGCCGCGGACTACCTGCTCACCTCGCTGTTCGCGCACCCATGAGCGCCACGCCCAAACTGGAATGGAGGGGGATCGACAAGCGCTTCGATGGCGCTCCGGTCCTGGCCGGCCTCGATCTCAGCGTCGCCGAGGGCCGCTCGCTGGTGATCATCGGGCGGTCGGGGCAGGGCAAGTCGGTGGCGATCAAGACCGCGCTGGGCCTCCTGCGCCCTGACGCCGGCCAGATCGCGCTGGACGGCCGTGATACGGTCGACCTGAGCGAGCGGATGCGGCGGCAGCTGTTTTCCGGCGTGGGCGTGCTTTTCCAGGGCTCGGCGCTCTTCGACAGCCTGACGGTCTGGGAAAATGTCGCCTTTCGCCTGATCAACGCCGACGGCGTGTCGCGGCGCACCGCCCGGGACCGCGCCGTCGCCGCGCTGGCGCGCGTCAAGCTGGGCGCCGAGGCCGCCGATCTCTACCCGTCGGAACTCTCCGGAGGCATGCAGAAGCGGGTCGGCCTTGCGCGCGCCGTGGTCGCCGATCCGCAGCTCCTCTTCTTCGACGAGCCGACCACGGGCCTCGACCCCATCACCGCGGCGGCGATCAACGCCCTGATCGTCGAGCAGGTCCGCCACCTGGGCTGTACGGCCATCTCGATCACCCACGACCTCGCCTCGGCGCGGACCATCGGCGACGAGATCGCCATGCTGCACGACGGCAAGATCGTCTGGCGCGGACCGGCCGCCGAACTCGACCGGACCGACAATCCCCACGTGCGGCAGTTCGTCGAAGGCCGCGCGGACGGACCCGTCAGCGGCCAGGGAAAGGCGCGCGCTAGCGCCTAAGCCCAGACGTCACTGGCGGGCGGCGAGGGCGACGCACTGGCGGGAGCCGAAGGGCTGCGGCGGCGCGGGTTCGTCGGGCGGCACGTGGCGCTGGAAGCTGAAGGTCGCCAGCAGCGGCGTCTCCTCGTTGGAGAACAGGCTCTTCGGCGGTGACCGGATCTCGGCGACGATGTCGATGTCCGCGGGCGCGTTGAGGGTGGCCCCATATCCCCAGACCTTGACCGCCTTGCGCGCGTGCAGGGCATAGCTGCCGCCGCCCGGCGAATAGGAGCGGGCGGATTCGCTGACGATCCCCTCGCCGCGCATCCTGTAGACGATGTCCGCATCATCCTCGGCCTGCAGCCACAGCTCGAACTGGTGCTGGTAGTCGTCTCCGAGGGTTTCGATGAGCCATCCGCAGAGCTGGCCGGCGTGCGCCGGGACGGCCGACGCCGCGAACGCCATGGCCAAGAGGCCGTTTCGCAAGAGACCGATCATACGTTCGCTCCCATTCGCCCTGGTGCTCTTCTATCACGGACCCGGGCCGGGCTGTGCTAGCCACAACCAGCAGGGGAGCGGACGGAGCGCATGGTCGAACGGTTCGACTACATCGTGGTGGGCGGCGGGTCCGCGGGCTGCGTGCTCGCCAACCGCCTGTCGGGCGATCCGCGCAACCGGGTGCTGCTGCTGGAAGCCGGCGGCCAGGACAACTGGATCTGGTTCCACATCCCGGTCGGCTACCTGTTCTCGATCGGCAATCCGCGCGCCGACTGGATGTTCGAGACGCAGGCCATCCCGGGCCTCGACGGGCGCGCGCTGAACTATCCGCGCGGCAAGGTGATCGGCGGCTCGTCGGCGATCAACGCGATGATCTACATGCGCGGCCAGGCCGCCGACTACGACGGCTGGCGCCAGATGGGCCTGGCCGGTTGGGGCTGGGACGACGTCCTGCCGCTGTTCCTGGCCCAGGAGGACCATATCGCCCCGCCAGGGCCCCTGCATCGCAGCGGCGGCGAGTGGCGGGTCGAGCACCCGCGGATGCGCTGGGACGTGCTGGACGCTTTCGCCGAGGCCGCCGAACTGGCCGGGATCCCGCCGGTGGACGATTTCAACTCGGGCGACAACTTCGGCTGCGGCTATTTTCAGGTGAACCAGAAGGCCGGCCGACGCTGGAGCGCCGCCAGCGCCTTCCTGAAGCCGGTGCTGGGGCGTCCGAACCTGAAGCTGGAGACCGAGGCGCGGGTCAGCCGTGTGCTGATCGAGGACGGCCGCGCGGTCGGCGTCGCCTGGACCAAGGCCGGCGTGGCGCACGAGGCCCGGGCCGACGGCGAGGTCGTGCTGGCGGCGGGCGCGGTCAGCACGCCGCAGCTGCTGGAACTCTCCGGGGTCGGTGACGGCGCACGGCTCCAGGCGCTGGGGATCGAGACAGTGCGCGACCTGCCGGGCGTCGGCGAGAACCTGCAGGACCACCTGCAGATCCGGCCGTACTACGAGGTCACCGGCGTGCCGACCATGAACGACCTCTACGCCTCGTGGTGGCGGCGCCCGCTGATGGCGCTGGAATATGCAGTCCACCGGCGTGGTCCGATGTCGATGGCGCCGTCCCAGTTCGGCGCCTTCGCGCGTTCCTCGGCCGAGCATGCGACGCCGAACGTGCAGTTCCACGTCCAGCCGCTGTCCCTCGACAGGTTCGGCGAGGCCCTGCACCTCTTTCCGGCGATCACCGTCAGCGTCTGCAATCTGCGGCCCACCAGCCGGGGCGGGGTCCACCTGGCCAGTCCCGATCCTATGCAGGCGCCGCTGATCCAGCCCGACTACCTCTCGACCCCCGATGACGAGCGCGTCGCCATCGATTCCATGCGCCTGGTGCGGAAGATCGTCAGCCAGGCCCCGTTGCAGCGGTTCTCGCCCAGGGAACGCCGGCCGGGCGCCGAAGCCAGTTCCGACGCCGAACTGCTGAGCGCCGCCCGCGCGCTCGGAACCACCATCTTCCACCCGGTCGGCACGGCGAAGATGGGGCTGGCGTCCGATCCGCTGGCGGTGGTGGACGAACGCCTGCGGCTGCACGGCCTCGGAGGGTTGCGGATCGCCGACGCCTCGGTGATGCCGCGGATCACCTCCGGCAACACCAACTCCCCGACCATGATGATCGCCGAGAAGGCCGCCCGGATGATGCTGGCCGATAACTAGTCGCTCCCCCGTTGGGGGAGCCGGCGGCGAAGCCGACTGAGGGGGGCCTCCGAGGTCAGCGCTGACCCCCTCCGGCCCTACGGGCCACCTCCCCCAAAGAGGGGAGGAACTGGATAGTCGCTAAGGCGTCGCCGCCTTCTGCCAGGTCACTGGCATGGGGTCGCGGCCGCCCTCGGCGATGAAGCGGTCGATGCGGGCGCGCAGCACCGGCAGGGGCACGCTGCCCATCGAGAGCACCGTGTCGTGGAAGGCGCGGATGTCGAACTTGGGACCCAGCGCTTCCTCCGCCTTCGCCCGCTCGTCGACGATCGCCATCATGCCCAGGTAGTAGGAGACCGCCTGGCCGGGCCAGGAGATGTAGCGGTCCACCTCGATCTCGATGTCGTGGTCGGCGAGCGCGGTGTTCTCGTGCAGGAACTGGATGGCCTGGGCCCGGGTCCAGCCCTTGTGGTGGATGCCGGTGTCGACCACCAGGCGGGCCGCGCGCCACATCTGGAAGGTCAGCATGCCGAAACGGTCATAGGGGGTGTCGTACATCCCCATCTCCACGCCCAGCCGCTCGCAGTAGAGC
>JBOHKZ010000099.1:0-4917 GCA_050729355.1 Phenylobacterium sp.
GATGCGGTCGCTGGGTCTGCAGGTCCGCGTGCGCGAGATCGTCCACTCCCCCAAGCGCGCCACGTTCCTGGTCCGCGGGCGCAAGTGCGGGCGGCCGCACTAGGCCCGCGGCGCGACGTATCCGAGATAGCTGCGCCCGAGACGGACCAGTTCGTCCTCGAACTCTTTCGACGTCAGGAAGTCCGCGTCTTCCATGACCGCTGCGCGCATCGCCCCGTGCATCGCCCGCGACAGCACGAACGCCGCGACCCGCGAGAGCGGCCGTCCCTCGGCGTCGACGATCGACGCATTCGCAGCGGGATGCGCCGCCGCAAGCTCGGCCGGATCGGCGTTGGCCAGCAGGGCGGCGACCGCCACGCGCCTGGCCCTCGTGCGCCCCTCGAACGCCTGCACGAACGTGCGGATCATCGCGCGGTCGAACGCCAGGTCGCCTTTCTTGCGCGCCAGGAGGGCGGCGGTCGCGGTGTTCACCGCCTCCATCTCGCGCCGCGCGAGCGCCGTGAGGATCGACTGTTTGTCGGGGAAGTAGCGATAGAGCGTGCCGATGCTCACCCCGGCCCGCTCGGCGACTGCGTTGGTGTTGAACCCGCGCTCCCCGGCGCTCTCCAGAAGCTGAGCAGCCGCCTCCAGCACTACCTCGACGGTGGCGCGCGAGCGCCGCTGGGTCGGGATTTTCCGCGTCTTTTCAGTGCCGCTCACCGCCACCTCCCCAGCCCTGGAAGGTGAGTAACAGAAACCGAGCTTTGCTCATATTATCGTCCCACGACAGAGGACGGGGATGACGATGACCTGGGGAACCGACCGGCTTGCAGCCCTGAAGGCCGGCGTGGGTGAGCCGCCGGCCATCGTGCGTACCCTGCGGCTGGGCCTCATCGACGACTGGGGCGAGGGATGGGTGCGCAAGAGCTGGTCGCCGCATCCCGACCTGGCCACCGCCGACGGGTCGCTATTTGGCGGCTATCTGGCGGCGCTGGCCGACCAGGTCCTTACCTTCGCCGCGATGACGGTCGTCCCGGACGAGATGCACTTCCGCACCCTGAACCTGCAGGTGAACTTCGTCCGGATCGCGCGGACCCAGCCGCTCGACATCGAGGCAAAGGTGGTGGCCCACACCCGCCAGATGATCACCGCGCGCGCCGAGTTCCGCCGCGAGGACGGCGAGTTGATCGCCGAGGCCAGCGCCCAGCAACTCCTGATGCCCTTCGACCGCTGGCCGGCGGAAAAGCAGGCCGTGGAATCCTTCGCGCGGCTGCCCGGCTAGGCTGAAGACCTCATCATACAGATCCCAAAGTCTGTCATCCCGGCCGCAGCGAAGCGGAGGGCCGGGACCCAGGGCCAATGCAGTGCGTCCGCCCCTGGGTCCCGGATCGGCTCTTCGGCCGTCCGGGATGACCGAGTTTGGGATTGTTCGAGGGGGCTAGCCGCCCAGCTCCTTCGACCGGCGCATGGCGCGGCCGACGGCTTCGCGCATCAACGGGGGCAGGCCGTTCTCGCCCAGCAGGACGTTCAACGCGGCTTCGGTCGTGCCGCCGGGCGAGGTGACCTGGCGGCGCAGTTCCACCGGATCGGCTCCGCTCTCGGCCAGGAGGGCCGCAGCGCCGATCAGGGTCGAGCGGGCGAGCTTGCTGGCATCCTTCGGCGCGAGGCCGGCCGCGGCGCCGGCCGCTTCCAGGGCTTCCAGGAACGCGAAGAGGTAGGCGGGCGCCGAGCCCGACACCGCCGTGGCGGCGTGCATCTGCCCCTCGTCCGCCAGGTCGACCACGTCGCCCAGCGGCTCGAAGAGCGCGTGCGCGCGGGCCAGGGCTTCGGGATCGTCGGCGTAGAGGCTGGCGGTGCCATGGGCGATCGCCGCGGCCGTGGTCGGCATCACGCGGGCGACCGCTCGGCCGCCGAACGCATGGGCGATGTCGCCCGATCGCACGCCGGCCGCGATGGAGATCACCACAGCATCCTTGGCGAGGACCGGCGCATAGGCCGCGGCGGCCAGCGCCCAGGCCTGCGGTTTCACGCAGAGCAGCACGGTCTTGGCGCGGGCCAGTTCGGCGTCGGGCGGGTTCAGCGAGACACCGGCCTCGGCGGCCTCGACCGCCGCCTCGCCGGGGTTGGGATCGACGATGATCAGCTCATCGGGCGAGAAGGCGCCCGTCTTGCGCCACCCATCGAGGATGGCGCCGCCCATGCGCCCGGCGCCCAGCATCAGTATCGGTGTGATCATCGGGGACGTGTAACGGCCCCCTCCCGACGTGTCATCCCACCCCTTCCCTGATCGTCATGGCCCGACTTGTTCGGGCCACCCATGATCTCCGCCTCGGCGCATTTGCCTGAGCGCGTCGCGTCTATGGGTCCCCCGGACAGGCCGGGGGATGACGTGCGGTAGAGTGGAGAGGCTCCTAGGCCTCGCCGACGGTCTCGAACATGCAGGCCGCGATGGCGTCCTTCGGTGACTTGGAACCCTGCACCAGGAAGTCGAAGGCCGGGTAGAACCGGTCGGCGCCTTCCACGGCCACGTCGATCATCGCCGCGGCCTGGGCCAGGCTCGGCTGCTCGCCGGACATCAGCGCCATGCCGTGCCGGAAGATGATCTCGCCATCTTCCCAGAGTTCGAAGTGGCCAAGCCACACCCGCGGGTTCAGCGCCGCGATCAGCTCGTGGGCCGCCTCGCGCTGTTCCTTGGTGACGGTCAGGTCCATCGAGAGGCAGAGCTGCAGGCAGTCGCCCTCCGGCCGCCAGGCGAACCAGAGTTCGTAGTCCTTCCAGTCCCCGGCCAAGCTGAAGGCCAGGTCGCCATCTTCCGTGCGGTCGAACGGCAGGTTCTCCGCCGCCAGGACATGTTCGACGACGTCCAGGGGATCGTTCCCCAAGAGGACGGTGTCGTCAGACTGGGTGGTGTCCATGAGACCCCTTTCGCAGCGGGCTGGGGGCGAACGATCGCCCCCGAATCGCCTGCGACTTTGAAATTAATCTGCTTCGCGCGCTTGGCGTCACCCGGTTCTTGTCACAGGCGACCCAAATTCGCGTGTTCGGCGGCTTTATCAGGCGGATGCGCCCTTCTTGCTGGCCGGTGCGGCCTTCTTGGCGCCTTTCAGCGCCTCGACTTCGGCCCGCAACGCGGCGATTTCGGCCTTCAGGGCGTCGAAATCCTCGCGGCGGATCAGGTCCATCTCGGCGACCAGACGGTCGGTCTGCGAGCGGAAGGCGGCCTTGGCCTCCTCGCCCGCCGCCTGGGCGAGGCCCATCGCGGCCGTGGTCAACTTGGCCATCTCGTCGAGAAAAGGGTTCTGGGTCTGCATCTCAAGCTCTGAACGACGGACTTGTGCCCGCTTGGGTCATATATGGCCTTTGGAGGGGTGAAAGCGAAGGGGTTCTCCTCTAAAGCGTCCCTTAAGGTTGTTGGAGACCGCCAAACCCGTGCCTTACCCGCATATCGACCCCGTCCTCGTCCAGATCGGGCCGTTCGCGATCCGCTGGTACGCGCTGGCCTATATCGCCACCATCCTGCTGGGCTGGCGCTACGTCGTCGGCATGGTGCGGAACCCGAAGCTGTGGACGCACCGCGCGGCGCCGGCCAGCGCGCTGCAGATCGACGACTTGGTGCTGTGGCTGACCCTCGGCGTGATCGTCGGCGGACGGCTGGGCTACATCCTCTTCTACAGCACCTCCACGATCTGGACGGATCCGATCGCCATCCTGAAGACCTGGGAAGGCGGCATGAGTTTCCATGGCGGCGCGCTTGGCGTCGTGGTCGCGGGCCTGCTCTTCGCGCGCTCCAAGAAAATGGATGCGCTGCGTCTGGGCGACCTGATCGTCGCGGCCGAGCCCATCGGCGGCTTCCTGGTGCGGGTCGCCAACTTCATCAACGGCGAACTCTGGGGCCGGCCCACCAACCTCCCTTGGGGCATGGTGTTTCCCGACGGCGGCCCCCTGCCACGCCACCCGAGCCAACTCTATGAAGCCGCGCTTGAGGGCCTGGTGCTGTTCATCGTCCTGCGCTGGGCGACCCACGGCGCGAAGCTCCTGAACCGCCGCGGCGTGGTGCTGGGCATGTTCCTCACCGGCTACGGCCTGATCCGCATCGCGCTCGAAAACGTGCGCCAGCCCGACGTCCAGATGCCGGACTTCCCGTTCGGCCTGACCATGGGGATGATGCTCTCGACGCCGATGCTGCTGGCCGGCCTCTTCCTGATCTGGCGCGGGATGCGCGAGCCCCTGCCCCCGGCGCTTCCGTCGGAGGCGCCCCCGCTGCCTCCGCTGAGCGCCAAGGGAGCCGATGAGCCTGCTTGATCGGCTCACCGCCGAGATCGCGTCGAGCGGGCCGATCAGCGTCGCCCGCTACATGACCGCCTGCCTGCACGATCCGGACTACGGCTACTACGCCACCCGCCCCGCGCTCGGCCTCGACGGCGACTTCATCACCGCCCCGCTGGTCAGCCAGATGTTCGGCGAACTCCTGGGCGTCTGGGCGGCCTCTACCTGGGAGCTGATGGACCGGCCCGAGCTCTTCCGGCTCGTCGAGATGGGCCCGGGCGACGGCACGCTGATGAGCGACGTCCTGCGCGCCGTGCGCCACGCGCCGGGCTTCCTGGACGTCGCCGACCTCTGGCTCGTCGAGGTCTCCGAACCGCTGAAGGCCCTGCAGCGCGAACGGCTCGGCGAGGCGCCGCAGTGGGCCGCCACCCTGGCCGACGTTCCGGGCGACGCGCCGATCATCCTGATCGCCAACGAACTCCTGGACTGCCTGCCGGCCCGCCAGTTCGTGCGCACCGCCGCCAGCTGGGCCGAGCAGGTCGTGGGCCTCGACCGCCACGGCGCGCTCACCTTCGCCCTCGCCAACACCCCGGTCGCCAACCTCCTGCCAGAGGCCGCCGTGGGCCAGGTCTACGAGCAGTCGGCCGCCCAGGCCGCCCTCGGCTCGGAGAT
>JBOHKZ010000100.1:0-5348 GCA_050729355.1 Phenylobacterium sp.
GGGACACCTTCCAGGCGGCCAGCGCGAGGCGCTACGCCGGCCGCGCCGAGCGCCGGCCGCCGGCCTGGCTGACGCGATATCTGGCTCGCGCCAAGGCGCCCGGCCGGATGATGCTGATCCGCTCGTCGGGCGTCTGGGAGACCGGCCTGGAAGAGAGCCTTGGCTCCGTCGCCGGACCCACCGTGCCGCTGGCCGACTATGTGAGGGCCGGGCCCAACCCCTCGATCCAGCCGCGCGCTCTGTTCGACCAGAGCTGGTACCTGACCCACGCCGCCGGCCTGGCGGGAAGCCAGTGGGCGCCGCTGGCCCACTATCTGGTGGTCGGGGACAGCCACAACCTCAGCCCGCATCCGCTGCTCGACGCCCCGGCCTATCGCGGCCGCCACGGGGCCAAGATGTCCGCCCGCGGCCTTACGGCGCTGCAGCACTTCCTGTTCGAAGGCGCGGCCGAAGGGGCCAACCCCCACCCCCTCTTCGACCTGCACTATTACGTCGGACAGACCGAGGCCGTGGCCGAGTCCGGCGAAAACCCGCTGATGCACTATCTGCGGATCGGCTGGCGCGAGGGCCTCGACCCCCACCCGCTGTTCGCCAATTCCTGGTACCTGGCGCAGAACCCGGACGTCGAAGCCGCCGGCATCGCCCCCCTGCTGCACTACGTGCTGACCGGCGCCGCCGAGGACCGCGACCCGCATCCGCTGTTCGACACCGCCTGGTACCGCAAGCAGACCCGCGGCCGCCTGCGCGGCACGGACGCGCTCAGCGATTTCCTGCGGGCCGGCGCTCGCGAGTTGCGCAGCCCCAGCCCCAACTTCGATCCCGCCTTCTACCTGGAACAGGCCCATGACGCCGCCGCGGCGCGGGCCAATCCGCTGTTGCACTACCTGACGGTCGGCGCCTTCGAAGGACTGTGGCCGGCGCCCAACTTCGACGAGCCAGCCTATTTTGCGGCCCACCCGGACGCCCAGACCTCGGCGCTCGGCGCGCTCGACCACTGGGCCCGTCACCGCACGACGCGGACCGCGAAGGCTTCCCCCGCCGGCGATCGGGTCTCGGCGGCGACCCTGTTCCAGAACCTGCGCCGCTCCACCGATCCGGATCCCGGCGCCTACGACAACGACGCCTATGCCGCGCTTCGTTTGCCGCGCGGGCCCTCCGAGGGCGAGCCCGACTGGGTGCGGGTGATCGCCATCCGCCGCACCGAGGCGCCGGACTGGGTCGCCGTCGCCCGCGCCTTGCCCAACTATCTCGGTCAACTGCAGCCTCGCCTGCCGGCCGACGGGTTCGCCGACCCGGCCCTGCCGGCGACCCTGGCGCGCGACGTGGCGCTGGCCGAGCGCTACGGCCTGGGCGGCTTCTGCCACGAGGTAGCCAGCGAGGAGGCCGCCGCCGCCGTGCTCTCGCCGCCCTTCCCGTTCTGCCTGGCCTGGACCGGCCCGGGCGATGGCGCGGACGCCGCGGCGGCGATCAAGCCGGCGCTGGCCGCCGGCCACGCGATCCGGATCGACGGACGGCCGGTCGTCCTGCTGCCGGCCGACGCCGACCTCGCCGCCTGGCGCGAGGCGGTCGAGGCGCCCGGCCTCTTCCTCATCCAGCGCGGCGGCGAACCGAGAGCCGGGTTCGACGCCCACCTGACCGAGCCTGCCGCCCCCCGCACGCCCGAAGGCGCGCCCGGCGCGGTGATCAATCCGGACTTCCGCGGCCTGGTGCACGACGCCGCCGCCGTGATCCGCGAGCGAATGGCCGCCAAACTCGCGGCCAAGGCCATCCCGCTGGTGGTCGCCAGCCGCGACACCACCCCGCTCAGCCAGGACGCGCCGGTGGTCTGGCATGGCGCCAGCCCGGGCGCCTTCCAGGCCTGGCTCGAGGCCGCGAGCGATCGGGTGCGCGGCCGGACCGGCGACCGGCGCTTGGTCTTCGTCCACGCCTGGAACGACTGGCAGACCGGGGCCGCCCTCGCGCCGGACCTTCGGTTCGGACACGGCTGGATGGCGGCCGTGGCCAACGCCGCCGACGCGGATATGCTGGAGCCGTAATGGCCAGCGACCTCGCCATCGTCGGCTACCCGTTCCTGCCGATCGGCATGGGAGAGCACGCCCGTTCGACCTTCCGCGCCTTCCGAGCGGCCGGCGCGACCGCCGGGCTGCTGGACGTCGCCGACCAGCGGGGCGATATCGACGCCGACCTCGACCGCGACTTCAGCCCCTACCTGGCCACCGGCTGCGCGCCGGTGAACCTCTTCTGCGTCAATGGCGACGAGGCCGCGCGCGTCATCGAGACCGTGGGCCGCAAGTCCTTCGAAGGCGCCTACAACATCGTCTACCCGGCGTGGGAGCTGGCCCGCTATCCCGACTGCTGGGCCAAGGTGCTCGAGCGCTTCGACGAGGTCTGGGCCCCGTCGGCCTTCATCCAGGACGCCATCGCCGGCGTCGTCTCAAAGCCCGTCGTGCACATGCCGCTGGCGGTTGACCTGAAGCTGTCGGCCTTCCTCGGCCGGCGGCATTTCGGCATTCCGGAAGAGGCCTTCGTGGTGCTCTTCTTCTTCGACTTCTCGTCCTTCGCCGACCGCAAGAACCCCGGCGCGGTGCTGGAGGCCTTCGAGCGCCTGGCCGCCCGTCGCCCCGACGCCCACATCCATTGCGTGATCAAGTCCCGCGGCGGCTCGGACGCCAACGAGGCGCAGCGCGCTCTGGAGGCGCGGCTGGCCGCGCTGGCGCCCCGCGCCCAGGCGATCTACGGCGACCTCACCGACAACGAGATCAAGAACCTGGTCCGGGTCTGCGACGTCTTCGTCTCGCTGCACCGCTCCGAAGGCTTCGGGCGCGGCATGGCCGAGGCCATGGCCATGGGCCGTCCCGCCATCGCCACCGGCTATTCCGGCAACCTCGACTTCATGACGGCGGAGACCAGCCTGCTGGTCGACTACGACCTGGTGCCGGTGGCCGAGGGCGCCTACCCGCACGGCGACGGCCAGGTCTGGGCCGACGCCTCGCCCGAACATGCTTCGCAACTCATCGAGCAACTGCTGGACGACCCTGCCGGCGCGCGCGCCATGGGCCAGCGGGCCAAGACCCATATCCGCGAGAACTTCTCGGTCCGCGCCATCGGCCAGCGCTACGTCGACCGCCTGAAGGTGATCGGCGGCTAGGCTCGCCTGCGGAACGGCGGGTCGAGGGCCGTGTAGATCAGCCCTACCATGGCCGCCAGGTCGAGCAGGTAGAGGTAACGGTAGTCGCAGGCGACCGAGATCAGCGCGAAGCTGGCGGTGAACGCCAATGTCCCCGCCAGCAGCGACACGATCACCCAGTCCGCCGGATCGCGCCGGCGCAGCAGCAGCGCGATCACCGCCACGGCGACCAGCGCCCAGGTCAGGTGCGAATAGACCGGCGTCGAATAGAACCGCTTGGCGTAGTCCGCCAGCATCTGGTCCTGCGCGTCGACGCCGGTGGCCATGTCCAGGTCGGCCAGCATGATGTCCGGGCCGCTGACGCCCACTGTCACCGGCAGGCACATCTCGAGTTGCGGCGTCAGGAACACCCAGCGGAAGACGTCGGCCCGCTGCAGCGCATAGGCCGCCGGATAGCGGGTGATGACCTCGATCCACTCGGCGTTCATCGCCTCGTCGGGCACGCGCCAGAGCGTCTTGCGGAAGGTCTCGTCGGTATCGAGCGTGTCGACGCGGGCCTGCGAGTACCGGAGAGGCGCGTTGGCCTCCAGATAGGCCGCCGCCGCCGGATCGGCCTTGGCGATGGCGCTGTAGCGCAGCTTCGGATGGTGCGCCTTGGCGCCCACGATGTCGTAGTGCTGGAGGATCAGCGAGGCCGCGTCGAGGCGCAGCTTCGCCGGGATCACCGGCGGCTGCGCGATGTGATTGATCGCGAGCGCCAGGAGGCCCGTCGCCACCAGCGAACCCAGGCCCCAGCCGAGGATCGCCCGCCGCCCGCCGCGCCGCGCGGTCCAGGCCAGCGCGCCGGCGGCGAAGACCACCATGATCAGGCCGTTCTGCCGGACCAGCGCCGCCAGGGCGAGGCAGACCAGAGCGCCCGCCAGCGGCAGCAGGCGGCGCGTCGGCCAACCCTTTGCAGCATGCGCCAGGCAGACGAAGCCCGTGATGGCGAGGTTGGCGAACAGCACGTCGCGCCAGACGATGCCCTGGTAGATCAGCACCTGCGGCGTGGCGATCGCCGCCGCGCCCAGCACGACCGCCAGCCAGCCCGTGCGCGGCCGAAGCTTCGCCAGCGACATCAGACTGAGGAACAGCAGCGCCGCTGACGCGGTCACATAGAGCCCGGTTCCCGCCACCAGGCTGTCGAACAGCTTCAGGAGCCACGAGGACACCGCCGGCGCCCAAGTCTGGCGCACGCCCGTGCGGGCCTCGACCAGCGCCACCACCGAATCGAACGACAGGTGCCCGGGCAGGTTCGCAGCCAGCACGAACATCAGTCCGCCGACCATGGTGATTCGATAGGCGATCGCGGCCGCGCCTCTGCGGGTCGTGCTGCTCGCCTCGCTCAAAACCCCGTCCCCGTTCCGCGTACTGCGGGTTAGGTAAAAGCCCGCTCACGCGTTGGAAAGCGGCAAAAGTCGTGTCGCGGTGCGCCAACGGCCGCTAATGGTGCGCGGGGGCCCGGCCGGCGGGCGCGTTTAGGGGTCTTCCATGGGCGTTATTCGGGAGCGCGATCTTGCCGGCGTGCTCGCGCAATTCCCCAAGACCCGTCCCGAGCTGCCGCCGAAGCTGCAGGAGATCTATACCCGCCAGTATCTGGAGAACCGCTCCGGCGCGACCCCGGCGGCCTCGCTGTCGCAGCGGCTGGAGAGCTGGCTGCACCGCCAGGTGGCCGCCGATGTGGCCCGCGACGGGCCGCGCTCGACCCTGGAACTGGGCGCCGGCACCCTGAACCAGCTCGCCTACGAACCCGCCTCGGAGGCCTACGACATCGTCGAACCCTTCGAGGACCTCTTCCGCGACTCGCCCAAGCGCGGCCGCGTCCGCGATTTCTACGCCGACGCCGCGCAGGTTCCGGCCGACCGGCGCTATGACCGCATCACCAGCGTCGCGGCCCTGGAGCACATCTGCGACCTGCCGCTCGTGCTGGCCCACGCCGCGCGGCGCCTCAACGCCGGGGGCGAGCTGCGCTCGGCCATCCCCAGCGAGGGCGGCCTCCTCTGGACGCTGGGCTGGCGGTTGACCACCGGCCTGGAATTCCGGCTGCGTCACGGCCTCGACTACGGCCTGATGATGGCCCACGAGCACGTCAACGACGCGCGCGACATCGAGACCCTGATCGGGGCCCTGTTCGAGGAGGTCGAGATCAGGAGCTTCGGCCTGGGCCGCCAGCTCTCGCTCT
>JBOHKZ010000101.1:0-3845 GCA_050729355.1 Phenylobacterium sp.
GCGCTCACCTTCGCCGGCGCCATCGCGGTGATGTGGGATCCGAAGGGCTTCAGCATCTCGACGGGTTTGCTCTATGTGGTGGCTTCGGCGATCGCGGGCTCGCTTGGCGCGGTGATGATGAAGCAGATCGAGGGCGTGCGGCCCCTGCAGTTCCAGGCCTGGGTCGGCTTCGTGTCGGTCTGGCCGCTGGCGGCGCTATCGGCCTGGCTCGAGCCGGGGCAGGTGCAGACCGCCTTCCACGCCGGCTGGCCGTTCTGGGCCGCGGTGCTCTATTCGGCGCTGGTGGTCTCGGTCTGCGCCCACACGATCTACTACCTGCTGATCGGTCGCTATGAGGCCAATCTGATCTCGCCGCTGACGCTGATGACGCCGCTGGCGACGATCGCGCTCGGGGTGGCGATCTTCCACGATCCGTTCGGGCCGCGCATGGCGATCGGCAGCGCCATCGCCCTGACCGGCGTCCTGATCATCGCGCTTCGGCGCAACCAGGTCATGCCTCTGCTGCTGGCCATCCGGAACCGCGCGCAATGAACCTGATCGAGGCCCCTTCGCCGAACTTCGACCCCCGCACGACCCCCCCGGACACCATCGTCCTGCACTACACCGGCATGCAGACCGGCGAGGCGGCGCTGGAGCGGCTGCGCGATCCGGCGGCCAAGGTCTCGTCGCACTACCTCGTGGAAGAGGACGGCCGCATCTTCCGGCTGGTGCCCGAGGAGCGCCGCGCCTGGCATGCGGGGTTGTCGTTCTGGAAGGGCGTGCGGGACATCAACACCGCCTCCGTCGGCATCGAGATCGTCAATCCGGGCCATGAGTTCGGCTATCGCCCGTTCCCGGACGCACAGATCGCCTCGGTGATCGCGCTGGTGGCCGACATCCGCACGCGCTGGACGGTGGAGAACGACCGTATCGTCGGCCATTCGGACATCGCCCCGGAGCGCAAGGACGACCCCGGCGAGCTCTTCCCGTGGAAGCGGCTGGCTGAGGCCGGCCACGGCCTCTGGGCCGAGCCGCCCGCCGCGCCCGGCGCGTCGCTGGCCGAGGGCGAGGAGAGCACCGGCGTCTTCGCCCTGCAGGCCGGGTTGACGCGGCTGGGCTACGACTGCGCGCCCTCCGGCAGGTTCGACGCCCACACCAAAGCCGTGGTCACCGCCTTCCAGCGGCATTGGCGGCAGGAGCGGGTCGACGGCATCGCCGATGGCGAGACCCGTGCGCGGCTGATCGGGCTCCTGAGGCTGGGCGCCTGATGAGTGAGACGCTGGTGTTGCGCCCGCTGACGACGGCCGATGCGCCGGCGGTGCTGGCGCTCTATCGGGCCACGGCCGCCAGCCCATCAAGCGGCCTGGCGCGCTCGCCAGACGAGATGGACCTTGCCTGGGTGGAAGGCTTCCTCGGCAAGGCGTCGGCGAACGGCGCGACCCTGGGCTTATGGGCGGGCGAGGTGCTCGCCGGTGAGATCCATGCGTCGCGCATGGGCCCGCGGCAGTTCGACCACAACCTGATGGACCTGACGGTGGCGGTGCATCCGGACTGGCAGGGCAGGGGCGTCGGCGCGCGGCTGTTCGAGGGGCTGTTTGCGGCGGCGGCGGCCATGACGCCGGCCATCGAGCGGATCGAGTTGGCGGTGCGCGAGGGCAACCCCGGGGCCCTTCGCCTCTACCAGCGGATGGGCTTCGTCATTGAGGGGCATCACCCGGGCCGTGTGCGGCTGCCCGACGGGACCGTCGAGACCGACATCACCATGGCGAAGTTCCTGTAACGGTTGACCTCATCCTCCCCAGCGACCAAGTTCCGCGCGGACCAGACGGCCGGGCGATCGCGGTCTCCGCAAGGGGGTCGAGGAAAGTCCGGGCTCCACGACGACATGGCGGCGGGTAACGCCCGCCGGGGGCGACCCCAGGGATAGCGCCACAGAAAGCAAACCTCCTCTCTTCGGAGCGGGAAGGGTGAAAGGGTGCGGTAAGAGCGCACCGCGCGCCTGGCAACAGGTGCGGCATGGCAAGCCCCGCCAGGAGCAAGACCGAATAGGGACCGTGCGCCCTCCGCAAGGAGGGTAGGGCTGTCGTAGGCCTGAGCGGTCCGGGTAGGTCGCGAGAACCGTCCCGCGAGGGGCGGTCCAGAGGAATGATCGCCGCATCCGGGTCTTCGGGCCCGGGTGGCACAGAACCCGGCTTACAGGCCGTCTGGTCCCCTTATCCCCAAGCTGAACCGTCCACTCATGGTCCCGTTGTTAACAAGTTCCATGTATGTTCTGTGGAAAACAACATGTTGTTAACCATGGTGGCCCTGAACACCATTGTTTTGACGCCAAATAGTCAATCGGTGTCATTGGCACCCAGTTAATCCCATGCTATCCCATTCGTAATTCGCTAACCATCCGGCCAAGCTTGGGGCGGGCGTCGGAAAGGAGCGGGTTGGGCGACCGGGTTTGCCGGTCTGGAATGGGGCTTTTGGGCGAGATGTTTCTCTCGACGTTCGAGAAACAACTGGATGCCAAGCGGCGCATCGTCGTGCCGCAGGACTACCGCGCCCTGACGTCCGGCCCGTTCGACGGCGTCTTCTGTTTCCCCTCCATCGAGGCCGACTGCATCGAGGCGGGCGGCAAGGCGCTGTTCGACCGCTACGTCGGCGTGATCGAGGAGCTGGAGTTCGGCGACCCGATCCGCAGCGCGCTGGAGACCTCGGTGCTGGGCGGCATGGCTCGCCTGGCCTTCGACACCGCCGGCCGCATCACCCTGCCCGAGACGCTCTGCGAGATGTTCGGCCTCTCCGACTGGGTGGTCGTGGTGGGCCTGGGCGACCGGTTCCAGATCTGGCAGCGCGAGGCGTTCCAGGCGCATCGCTCCGCGCAACGCGACGTCGCCCGCGAGGGCCTGGCCAACCTGCGCGCCCAACAGCGCGTCGCCAAGCTGGCCAAGCCCGCCCTGGGAGGCGCCGGATGACGACCCCGCATGTCCCGGTCCTGATCGACGGGGTGATGGAAGCGTTCGCGCCCATGCAGGGGAAGACGGTCGTGGACGGCACCTTCGGGGCCGGCGGCTACACCCGAGCTTTCCTCGACGCCGGCGCCAGCGTCATCGCCTTCGACCGCGACCCATCGGCCCGCAAATTCGCGCAGGGCCTGCCCGCCGACCGCTTCCGCCTCGTAGAGAGCCGCTTCTCCGAACTGGATGAAGTGACGGGGCCGGGAGCGGTCGACGGCGTCGTCTTCGACATCGGCGTCTCCTCGATGCAGCTCGACGAGCCGGAGCGCGGCTTCTCGTTCATGCGCGACGGGCCGCTGGACATGCGCATGGCCGCCGACGGCCCGACCGCGGCGGACCTGGTGAACGACGCCGAGCCCGCCGACCTGGCGCGCATCCTCTACGTCTACGGCGAGGAGCGGCAGAGCCGCCGCATCGCCGGCGCGATCGCCCGCCGGCGCGCCGAGCAGCCCTTCACCCGCACCCTCGAGCTCGCCGAGTTCATCGAAAAGGCGCTGGGCGGACGGCGCGGCGCCAAGACCCATCCGGCGACCCGTTCGTTCCAGGCGATCCGCATCGCGGTGAACGAAGAGCTGGCCGAACTGGAAGCCGGCCTCGCCGCCGCCGAGCGGGCGCTGAAGGTCGGCGGCGTGCTCTGCGTCGTCACGTTCCATTCGCTGGAAGATCGAATCGTGAAGACCTTCCTCTCGGTGCGGGCGGGCAAGACGCCGGGGGGTTCGCGCCACGCGCCGCCGGTCCAGGCCGGCGCGGCGCCGAGCTTCCAGCTCATGTTCAACGGGGCCCAAGCGCCGTCGGACGCGGAGATGGCGGCCAACCCCCGGGCGCGTTCCGCGAAGCTGAGGGCGGCGGTGCGCACCGCTG
>JBOHKZ010000102.1:0-36978 GCA_050729355.1 Phenylobacterium sp.
ATCCGAACCAGGTGAAGTGTCCGTTCTCCGCCCACATCCGGAAAGTCTATCCGCGCGACGATCTGGACAATGAGCAGTCTGAGAAGCGCCGCATCATGCGCGCGGGCATTCCTTTCGGCGCGGACGCCGACGCCGATAAGGGCCTGCTGTTCGCCTGCTATCAGACCTCCATTGAGGAGAAGTTCGAGTTCCTGCAGCAGACCTGGGCGAACAACCCGGGCTTCATCTTCGGCAAGCAGACCGTCGATGGCGTTGCGCTGCCACGTCCCGGGCACGACCCGATCATCGGCCAGCCCGCGCCGCGCGACATCAACCTCACCACACAGAGCGCGCATCCGGTCGTCCTGGGCGGTATCCCGCAGTTCGTGATCGCCACGGGCGGCGGCTATTTCTTCAGCCCGTCGCGCACGGCGTTGAGCGAGATCGCCGGGCCCTAACGGACGGGCGGGCGGCATGCGCGTTTCGCCGCGCTAGACCGAACGCGGGCGAGCGTGCCATGAAGCTCAAGCAAGGCAGAGGCGTTCGCCGCCTTGCGCGCGCTTTTTCGGGGATCCTTCGCCGTCCATGCCTGACGCCGCCGTTCTGTCCATACGGAACGTTTCCAAGAGCTTCGGCGCGCGCCGGGCGCTGGATTCCGTGTCCCTCGACGTCCGCAAGGGCGAGATGATCGCGCTGATCGGGCCTTCGGGCTCGGGCAAGTCCACGCTGCTGCGCTCGATCAGCGGCCTGCAGACCATCGACGCCGGTCCAGGCGTCATCCAGGCCTTTGACGGGCCGGTGCAGGAGAACGGCCGGATCAGCGGCGGGGTGCGCAAGACCCGCACGCGGATCGGCTTCATCTTCCAGCAGTTCAACCTGGTCGGCCGCCTTTCCCTCTTCACCAATGTGGCGCTGGGGTCGCTGGGACGCATCGCCCCGTGGCGCGGCTTCCTGGGCGTTTGGCCGGAGGAGACCAAGCTGGCGGTCATGACCGCGCTCGCCCGCGTGGGCGTCGCCGACTACGCCGCGCAGCGCGCCAACACGCTGTCCGGCGGCCAGCAGCAGCGCGGCGCGATCGCCCGCGCGCTGGTCCAGAAGGCCAAGATCATCCTCGCCGACGAGCCTGTCGCCTCGCTCGACCCGGTGGCGGCGCGGAAGGTCATGGAAAGCCTGAGCGACCTCAACAAGCAGGATGGCCTGACCGTCGTCGTCACCCTGCACCAGGTCGACTATGCGCTCCGCTACTGCGAGCGCGTCGTGGCGTTGAAGGCGGGCAAGATCGTCTACGACGGGCCGGCCTCCCGGCTCGAGAACAAGCAGCTGATCGACATCTACGGTCCGGAATTCGAAGACGTCTTCTGGGAAGGAGCTCCGAAATGATCCGCCGCGGAATTCTCGCCGCCGCGAGCCTCGCCGCCCTCGTGGCGCTCGGCGCGTGCGGAAACAGCGACAAGAAGCCGGCTGCCGAAGCCAAGCCGAAGGAGATCGTCTTCTCGATCCTCTCGGCCGAGAACGAGTCCTCCATGGCGCCGCTCTGGACGCCGCTGCTGGACGACATGTCGGCGCAGATCGGCGTGAAGGTGAAGCCGTACTTCGCCACCAACTACACCTCGCTGATCGAGGCGATGCGCTTCAACCAGGTCCAGGTGGGCTGGTTTTCGGCCCTGCCGGCGCTGGAGGCGGTGAACCGCGCCGACGCGCAGGTGCTGGGCCGGGTGGTCCAGGCCGGCGGCGAGGCCACCTACACCTCGGTGCTGATCGTCAAGAAGGGCAGCGGCATCACCCTCGACAAGGTGCTGGCCTGCGGAAAGAAATACTCCTTCGGCCTCGGCGACGCCAAGTCGACGTCGGGCACCCTGGCCCCCATGGCCTACCTCTTCACGCCCAAGAACATCGAGCCCGCGAAGTGCTTCAAGGCGGTCCGCTCGGCGAGCCACCAGGCGAACTCGTTCTCGGTCGCCAACGGCGTGCTGGACGTCGCCACGAACAACTCAGTGGGCATCCTGTTCTTCAACCGGCAGCGGCCCGACCTGGCCAAGAACGTCGAGGTCATCTGGACGTCGCCGCCCCTGCCGGAGAGCTCGATCGTCGCGCGCAAGGACCTGGACCCGGCGATCAAGGAGAAGATGCGCCAGTTCTTCCTCACCTATGGGACCGGCACGGGTCCCGCGGCCGACAAGCAGCGTGAGGTCCTGAAGGGCCTGACCTACGGCGGCTTCAGGCCTGCCGACGACAGCTACCTCGATCCGATCCGCGAGATGGAGGCGTCCGAAACCCTGTCGGAGGCCCGCCGTTCGGGCGACGCCGCGCGCATCGCCAAGGCGCAGGCCGATTTCGACAAGATCCGGGCCGCCGCCGCCCAGAAGCGCGCCGTGGAGCCGGACGTCTGATGACCGTTGCGCCTACGGATATTCCGCTTCCGCCGCAGCGCTCGCTCGCTCAGCGCGCGCCCGACATCCTGGTCTGGGGCGGGGTGATCCTGATCCTGATGATCGCCTTCAAGCCGGTGGACATGGGCCACCTGCCAAGGCTGTTCTCCAACTCCGAGAACATGCGCCAGTTCGGCAAGGAGTTCCTGAAGCCGGACTTCTCGCAATTGCGGCTCTACATCGCCCAGATGTGGCTCACCATCCAGATCGCGATGTGGGGCACGACGCTGGCGGTGCTGATCGCTATTCCCTTCGGCCTCGCCTGCTCGCGCAACGTCTCGCCGGTCTGGCTGCAACAGCCGATGCGCCTCTTGATGAACCTGCTGCGCTCGATCCCCGACCTTGTGGTGGGCACCCTGTTCATCGTCGCCGTCGGCCTGGGTCCGTTCGCCGGCGTGATGGCTTTGGCGCTCAACACCGGCGGCGTCCTGGCCAAGCTCTTCTCGGAGGCCGTCGAATCCATCGACAAGGGACCGGTGGAAGGCGTGCGCGCGACCGGCGCCGACCGGATGCAGGAAGTCGTCTGGGGCGTGATCCCGCAGGTCGGTCCGCTCTGGACCTCCTATGCGCTCTACCGTTTCGAATCCAATTCCCGGTCGGCCACCGTGCTGGGTCTGATCGGCGCCGGCGGCATCGGTCAGCTGCTGTTCGAGACCCTGAACGCCTTCGACTATCAGAAGCTCTCGGCCATCGTGATCGTCATCATCGTCGCTGTCACACTTATCGACCTGCTGTCACAGGCGATGCGCAGCCGCCTCCTGTAGGCGGTTTGCGGCGATAATCCGTCGCCGATCAGGAAGAGCGACCAGCCAATAAATGCAGAGCGCGCGCCGGCTACAGGCCCGCGCTCTCGCAGCTTCACAGTAGCTTCATAAAATCGACGCCTCAGCGTCTTTGATCCTTGTCCTGACTGTCACGCGCCGACGTTAAGCCGACGCCCAGGCCCCCACGCGGGCCAGGGGATATTCGGGACAAGGACCTACAATGAAAATGAAGACCTCGCTGCTCAGCGGGGCCGGGACGGGCGTCATGCTCGCCCTGGCCATGGGTGCGACCGCCGCCCACGCGCAGGACACCACCGTCGCCTGGAAGGGCGCTCCGCAGTGGACCAACGACGACGTCCAATTCAAGGTCCGTGGCCGGATCCTGATCGACTACGTCTACCAGGACATCAAGCGCCAGGGTGCGCTGCCGGACTACTCGACCTCCAACGTCCGCGGCCGCCAGGCCTTCCTGGGCATCGAAGGCAAGCTGAACAACTACATCGCCTACAAGGCCGAAGGCGGAGCCGTGAACGGCGGCGCCTGGGCGTGGGACGACGTGGTCATCGAATACAAGCCCAACGAGTTCACCTCGCTGATGGTCGGCAACATCAAGGCCGCCGGCCTCGAGAACCTGACCTCGACCCGCTTCATCTCGTTCATGGATCGCGGTCCGTACGGCGACCTCGGCCCGGACAGCTACGTGCTCTCCGCCGTGGCCAAGGTGAACGGCTTCAACTGGACCGTCGCCGGCGCCTTCCAGGGCGACAGCATCAACTCGGCCGACGTGAACAACACCACGGCCGCCAACCCGGGCTCGAGTGAACGTGTGGGCTGGACGGGCCGGGCGACCTTCTCGCCGATCCTGACCGACGCCGACAAGCTGCACCTGGGCGTGTGGGCGCGCTACCGCAACCACGGCGACGAGGGCGCGTTCGCCTATCGCGGCCGTCCGAGCACGAACTATGGCAACTCGGGCCAGTATTTCACGACCGGCGGCATCGGCAACATCGACAAGACCGTCGGTTTCGAAGGCGCCTTCATCCACAACAACTTCTCGGTGCAGGGCGAATACGCCGTCATCAAGGTCGACCGCCTGAACACCATCGCGCCCGGCGGCGATCCCGACGTGAAGACCGGCTACGCCTACGCCAGCTTCTGGCCCACCGGCGAGCAGCGGAACTACGACGCCACCAAGGGCGAATTCGGCCGGCCGAAGATCCTCAACCCGATCACGGGCGGCGGAATGGGCGGCGTCGAACTGCTGGTTCGCTACGACTACGCGGACCTGACCGACGCCTACTCCTCGGCGACCACCGCGGCGGGCCGTACGCTCAGCCAGGACGCCGGCAAGTACGAGGGCTGGACGCTCGGGGCCAACTACTACCCGACCGCCTACGTCCGGGTGATGGCCAACTACACCGACGCCAAGTCCGACAATCCCGGCCCCGGCCGCGACGTCGACATCAAGCAATTCCAGATGCGCGTTCAGCTCGACTTCTGAGCCCCGCCCCAAGGAGATCACCTGACATGAAAACGCTTCTGGGCTGCGCGGCCGTCGCAGCACTCCTCATCCCGGCCACCGCCGCCAACGCCGCCCGCGACTACGTCTGGGGGGCCGGTTCCTCGACGGTGTTCCCGTTCGCCACCCGCGTCGCCGAACAGTACGCCCGCAAGACCTCGTCCAAGGCTCCGAAGATCGAGAGCCTCGGCACCGGCGGCGGCATCAAGCTGTTCTGCAGCGGCATGGGCGACGGCTTCCCGGATATCGCCAACGCGTCGCGCCCGATGAAGAAGTCGGAGTTCGACGCCTGCGCCTCCAAGGGCGTGAAGGACATTATCCAGATCAAGGTCGGCTTCGACGGCATCGTCGTGGCCACCGACAAGGACGGTCCGGACTACGCCTTCAAGACCGAGCACCTCTATCTGGGCCTGGCCTCCACGGTCCTGCGCCAAGGCAAGTTCATCGCCAACCCCTACAAGACCTGGGACGAAATCGGCTCCGGCCTGCCCGGCACCAACATCCTGGTCTACGGCCCGCCGCCGACCTCGGGCACCCGCGACGCCTTCGTCGAACTCGCGGTCGAAGCCGGCGCGCGCAAGTTCCCGACCGCCGATGCTCTGCGGTCGGACAACGAGAAGAAGTTCAAGGAACTGACCGATCCGCTCCGCAAGGACGGCTGGGTCGACGCCGGCGAGAACGACAACGCCATCGTCGGCACACTGACCAAGACCCCGGGCTCGCTCGGCGTCTTCGGCTACTCCTATCTCGAAGAGAACCAGGACAAGATCAAAGGCGCCTCGGTCAACGGCATCAAGCCGACCCCGGGCGCCATCGCCGACGGCTCCTATCCGCTTTCGCGGACGCTCTTCATCTATGTGAAGAAGGGCCAGCTCGGCGTGACCAAGGGCCTGCAGGAGTACATCAACGAGTTCGTCTCCGACGCCGCCACCGGCAAAGGCGGCTACCTGCAGCAACGCGGCCTGATCCCGTTGCCCCCGGGACAGCACGCGGCCCAGAAGGATGTCGCGGCCAAGGCTCCCCCCATGGCCCGTCCCGCCTCGTAGCCCCTAGCGAGGTTCCAACTAAAAGCGCCGCGGACTGCGAAGTCCGCGGCGTTCTTGTTTGTGGGGGGTTAAGCCGCTTCCGGACGCTTGCGGCGGACGCGGGCCAGCCTGCGCAGGCGGCGCCAGAAGCGGGTCTTCTCCGGCTCCGGGTAGGGCTGCAGGTTCTTCACGAAATCCTCCGCGCAGGCGCGCCAGGAGAACTTCTCGGCGAAGGCCCGGACCTGTCGCCGGTCGAGCTTCAGCGCGTCCAGGCACGCCTCTCGCAGGCCTTCGGTGGCGCTGGCGGCCAGGACGCCCGCGCCGGAGTTGGGGATGATGTCGATGGGCCCGGGCGCCGGATAGGCCGCCACGGGGGTGCCCGAGGCCATCGCCTCCAAGATCACAAGGCCGAAGGTGTCGGTCAGCGACGGGAACACGAAGACGTCGGCGCCGGCGAAGTGGGCCGCGAGATCGGCGCCCGACTTGGCGCCGGTGAACTTGACCTCCGGGTGTGCGGCGGCGAGCTCGTCCTTCTGCGGTCCCGGCCCGACCACCACCTTGGTGCCCGGCAGGTCGAGCGCCACGAAGGCGTCGATGTTCTTCTCCACCGCGACGCGGCCCACATAGAGGAAGATCGGCCGGGCGAGGCCTGCGAAGACGTCGGGCTCGTCGTCGCGCCTGGGCCGGAAGGCTTCGGTGTCGACCCCGCGCGACCAGGCCGAGATGTTGCGGAAGCCGTGGCCGGAAAGCTCGTCGCGCATGGTCGGCGTCGCCACCATCAGGCGGCCAGACGGCTTATGGAACCATTTCATGTAGGCGTAGCCCGCCGCCAGCGGCAAAGGCAGGCGCGCCGAGACATATTCCGGGAAGCGGGTGTGATAGCTGGTCGTGAAGGGCAGCTTCCATTCCACGCAGATGCGCCGGGCGGCCAGGCCGATGGGCCCCTCCGTGGCGATGTGGATGGCTTCCGGCTCGAAGGCCTTGAAGCGCTCCTGGACCGGCTCATAGACCCCGATCGCCACCTTGATCTCCGGGTAGGTCGGGAGCGGGAAGGTCTTGAACTGGTCGGGGCTGATCACCTCGACCGTGTGGCCCATGGCCTTCAGCTCGGCGACCACGCGGGTGAGGGTGCGCACCACGCCGTTGACCTGTGGCTCCCAGGCGTCGGTGGCCACCAGGATACGCATGGGTCGGTGGGTGTCGCGGGTGGCGGTGATCGCGTCGCGGATGCGGGGCAGCGACCGGGCAGCCTTGGGGCGTTCCGGCGGCGCGACCGCCTGGGTCTGCATCCAGGCCCAGAAGGCGCCGAGCAGGGATTCCTTGGTCGGGAAATAGCGATAGACCGTACGTTCGCCCACGCCCGCGTCTTTGGCGATGTCGGCGAAGCTGAGGTCCTCCAGCGGACTGGTCTCGAGCTGGCGGCCGACAGCCCGCAGGATCTGCTCGCGGGTCTCTTCCCGCTGCTGGTCTCGAAGGTTCGGGCCGGGCGAGGGGGTTTTCATGACAGTGGCACTGTCACCAGTTCAGTCGTCGTGTCAATCTATCGCGGTTATGCAGCCAGCGGTTCGGCAATCTGCGCGGGGACGAGGGCCGGAAGCGCCAGGCGCGTCTTCGCCCACTCCAGGATTTCCAGGCGACCGTCGGTGTGCTCGACGAGGGCGGTGCAGCTTTCCACCCAGTCGCCGTCGTTGATGTAGGCGATCCCGTCGATGTCGCGCATCTCCGCCTTGTGGATATGGCCGCAGATCACGCCGTCGACGCCGCGCCGGCGAGCCTCGTCCGCCACGGCCTGTTCGAAGTTCTCGATGAACTGCAGCGCCTTCTTCACCCGGGTCTTGGCGAAGGCGGAGAAGCTCCAGTAGCCGAAGCCCAACTGCCGGCGGACCCGGTTGATCAGGGTGTTGGACGCCAGCAGCGCGCGATAGGCCCAGTCGCCCAGCAGCGCCAGCCACTTGGCGTGCTGCACCACCGCGTCGAACTCGTCACCGTGGGTGACCAGGAACCGGCGGCCGTCGGCGGTCTCGTGGATCGCGTCGCGCGCCACCACCACGCCGCCGAAATGCACGCCGCAAAAGTCGCGGATGACCTCGTCGTGGTTGCCGGGCACGTAGATCACCGCCACGCCGCGCCGCGCCAGCCGCAGGACCTTCTGGACCACGTCGTTGTGGGTCTGCGGCCAGTACCAGCCGGTTCGCATCTTCCAGCCGTCGACGATGTCGCCCACCAGATAGAGGCTGTCGCACTCCATGCTGCGGATGAAATCCAGCAGCAGCTCGGCCTGACATCCCCGGGTGCCAAGATGCACGTCCGAGATGAAGACGCTGCGGTAACGGCGTGTTTCAGGTTCGGTCACGAAGGCCCCCAAACGCCCAGATTTCGAACAGCGCCTATGCCGATTTGATGTCTGTTTTGCGAAACCGGTTAACGGCGCTGGCGTGGCATTCGGTCCTGCTGCTAGGAAACTCGACAGCAGACCCTCCCCCGGTCGCCGAAAATTGGTCCCGATGGACGCCCCGACCTATTCCGCCAAGGCGACGCCGAAGTCGCTTCGGACCCGCGCGCGTATTCTCGATGCGGCGATGCGGCTGTTCGCCGAGGTCGGCTATCACGCCGCCAACAACGCCATGATCGCCGACGCCGCGAAGCTGACCCGCGGCGCGATGCTCTACCACTTCGCGACGCGTGAGGAGCTGGTCGAAGCGGCGATCACCCATATCGAGGTGGAGCGCGCGCGGCTGTTCGAGCAGGCCGCCGCTCCGACGCCCGGCGTCGACGCCGCCGAGCACGCCATCGACGCCTACTGGGCGCTGCTGCACGAGGCGCCCTTCGTGGCCTTCGCCGAGCTGGAGGCGGCGGCGCGCACCGAGCCTATGCTGCGCGAGCGGCTGGCCGCGGCGCAGAGCGCCTTCGACCGCGCCCAGGTCGGCGACCGGTTCGGCGCGCTCGCCCAGGCCGGCGCCGACCCCCGCTTCCAAACCAGCCGCGACCTCGGGCGTTTCCTGCTGGAGGGCCTGGCCAAGGGCGCCATGACCTACGACGAGGCGGCGCGCCGCGATCGCCTGCTGGCGGTGGTGAAGCGCGCGGTGCGGATGCTCAACCGCAAGGGCGACGTGCTCGGCGGCCTCTGGACGGAATAGCGCGCAAGAAAAAGGCCCGGCGCCTTTCGGGGCCGGGCCTCTGATCTACGAGCCGATGGCGCTACTTGCCGCCGCCGGCCGTGGTGTCCTTGGTCTCCTGGGCCGCGGTGGCCGGAGCACGGCGACGTCCGCCGCCCATCATGCCTTGCGCGGCGGTGAGCTCGGACTGCTCGAGGAAGCCGTCCTTGTTCGTGTCGATAGCCGCGAAGTAGCCGCTGAGCATGCCGCCGAGACGGCCTTTCAGCTCGGACTTCTGCAGCTTGCCGTCGATGTTGTCGTCCATCATCGCGAGCATGCGCTGGTCGTTCAGCGCCTGGTCGTAGTTGTTCATCTTGTCGGAGGTCTCGCCTTCCCAACGGTAGCGGATGGCGACGTAGAACATCTCTTCCCAGGACTGATCGCCCCAGACCACGGTCTTGGTCGGGTCGGGGTTGTTCGGGTTGCGCTTGGAGTTGTCGTACCAGAAGTGGGCGATCAGCTTGGAGCCGGCCGGCACCTTGATCGGGTCGGCGAAGGTGTAGGCGCGCTGCCAGCTGAAGTCATAGCGCGGCAGGGAGAGCAGGAGCTTTTCCTTGCCGTCCGGATAGCGGATCCACAGGTCCGATGCCTTGCCGCGATAGTGGGCGTGCGGGAAGGCCGAGTAGAGCAGGGCGTCCTTCGGGAAGGTCAGGTAGGACACTTCCTCGTGGTTCCCGTCGCCCGGCGGCAGGGAGATCGAGTTGTCCACGATCACCGAGTTATGCATCACCATCTCGGGCTTCTTGTCATAGAAGTAGAGCGCGATCTGCGAGTGATCGGTCACTTCCTTGCCGAACGGGGTGTAGTGGTTCTGCATGCCGATGGCCCCGCCCGGCGGCAGGTAGGCGCCGACGTTCTTGGGGGAGACTTCGGACTCGGCGCCGACCGCATAGCCGCCCACCGAGACGCCCCACTTGTTCTCGAACGCCTGGCCGTCCTTCGGCACTTCGGCCATGTAGCCGGTCAGGATGTGGTGCACGCCCTGGCGCTGTTCGACCTTGATGGTCGAGGCGCGGATCCACTTGCCCTCGGTCAGCGGGTTGGCGACGAAGGGGTGCTGATAGTCGACGACGCCTGACGCCGGGATCTTGTAGGCCGGCACGTTCAGCACGAGGTCCGGCTTGCCCAGCGGCCATTCCGGCGCGACGTGCTTGACGGCGCCCAGCGGGTCGACGCCCGAGCCGCGCGGCGCGCCGGCCTCGATCCAGTGGACCAGCGTCTTCACTTCGGCGGGGCTCAGGTTCTTGTTGTCCGAGAACTTACCCACGTGCGGATCGGCGTTGTAGGGCGGCATCCGGTCGGTGCGGATGACCTCGCGGATCATCGGCGAGAAGCCCTTGACCATCTGGTAGTTGGTCATGGCGAAGGGGCCGATGCCGCCTTCCTGGTGGCAAGCCACGCACTTGGCTTCCAGGATCGGCGCCACGTCCTTGGCGTACGAGATCTTGGCGTGCTCGGCGCGCTTGGCCCGTTCCGGGAAATCGACCAGGCAACCCTTGGACTGCATGGTCGCCTGCTGGATCGGCTTGCCGGCCAGCATATTGCCGAGCGCGTCGTCGGCGAAGTTGTGGGCCGCGGCCTTCTGGACGCCGTAGTCCATGCGGTCGTCGATCGGGCCGCGGTACATGATCTGCCAGGTCTTCGGGTTGATCACGAAGACCTCGGCCGTGCGGGTGACGCCGAGCGCCTCGCCGACCAGTTGGTTGGCGTCCATCAGGATGGGGATGTCCTGACCGTATTCCTTGGCCTCGGCCTGGATCGCCTCGCGGCTGTCCTGGAGCGCGGAGTCCAGCAGCATAAACTCGACGCCCTGGGCGGCGTACTTGTCGCGAAGCGCCTTCAGCGCCGGCGTCATGGCCCGCGCGATCGGGCAGCCGTTGGCCGTGGAGACGATGACGATCGCCTTGGCGTCGGCCAGGCGATAGAGTTCGTGGGCCTGCAGGTTCTGGTCGACCAGCATGAAGTTGTCGACGGTGGCCGGCATGGCGGCGGTCGCGGTCTCGGTCGCCGAGGCGCCCGTCGCGTTGTCCATGGCGCTCTGCGCGCCGTTGGTGGAGCAGCCAAACAGCAGGGCGGCGCTTGCCACCGTACCCAGCACGAGAATACGCGCGGAACTCATCGAAAATCCTCCCCAGGATATAAATGTCTGCAGCCCGCTCGCACGGGCAACGCGCGGCAGGCTTTAAACTAGCTCAACTTAACACCGCTTAGGTGTGAATTTATAGTAAGTTGACGTTGCCGTCATGTTTCAAGGTTCGCGCAATGTCACCGGCGAGATGGCGCCGGCGTCTTGCGGCTGGCCGGCAGATATTCCGTTTCCAGGAAGGTCACGAAAGCCTGCTGCGCCGGGCGGACCTGATCGCGGATGACGACCGCCGCCTCCATGCCCAGTTCCGCGAGGCGGGCCGTGGGAATGTTCGATCTGTCGAAAGGCGTCAGCAAGGGGTCCTGCTCGACCGGCGCCGCCACGGCCGCCTTGGCCCGGGCGAGGACAGCCTCCGCCGCCGAGGGCGATCGAACGAGGCCGGTCTTCACCCCCCGGCGGGCGTTCTCGACGTTCGCCGCGTAGTAGCGCGGCAGGGCCTTCACCCGGGCGATCCAGGCCAGGGCGTCGGCCTCTGAATCCAGGCGCGTGCTCGCCGCGAGCTTCGCCACATCGACGTCGAAGCCGCTGTCCTTGTCGAACGGCAGGCGCGCCTCGTCGGCGCTCAGGCTCCGCAGGCGCTCGGTCAACGTGTGGTCGAGCGCGTCGCGGCGTTGCCGGCCCTCTGGCGTCAGGCCCGCCGGATCGATGGCGACCAGGCGTTCCTTGAATTCCTCCAGGAAGCTCTTGCGCAACACGTCGGCGCCCGGAGACACGTCGGGCATGCGGGCGAGCGCCTTCTTGTCCCCCGCGCGGCCCGCGACGATCGGGTCCTGGCCCATGGCGTAGGACGTGTAGTCGGCTGTCAGGGCGTTCAGCGCGGCGTCGTCCGCAAGCGCCGGACCGGCGGCGAACAGCAGGGCGAGGGCGATCAGCAGGCTTCGCATGGAGGCTCCTTTGGGGCATGGCCAAGCTGGCCCATGCCGCAGCCGGCGCCAAGCTCTTGGCGAGGTCATGCGACGCGGGCCATGGTGTCGCCGGTTTTTCGTTCGGGGCCGGTCTGGTCGGGGGATATCGATGAGTTTCGTCACACGCCGCAAGCCGGTTCAGGCTGAGGCGCGCACTGAGGATGGCAACCGCCTGAAGGCGACCCTGAGCTGGCCGCACCTGATCGCACTCGGCGTCGGCGCGATCATCGGCACCGGCATCTACACCCTGACCGGCGTCGCGGCCGGCCTGGCGGGTCCCGCCGTGATCGTCTCCTTCGCGGTGGCCGGCGCGGTCTGCGCGGTCGCGGCGCTGAGCTATGCGGAAATGGCCAGCCTGATGCCCCACGCGGGCAGCGCCTACAGCTACACCTACGCCACCCTGGGCGAGCTGATCGCCTGGGTGATCGGCTGGAGCCTGATCCTCGAATACACGCTGGTCTGCAGCGCCGTCTCGGTGGGCTGGGCCGGCTACGCCGCGGGGCTGATGGAGCAGGCGCACTGGGCGGTGCCCAAGGCGCTGCTGGCCGGCCCGGACGCGGGCGGCCTGGTCAATCTGCCGGCCGTCTTCATCGCGCTGGCGGTTACCGGAATGCTGCTGGTCGGCACCCGTGAGAGCGCCACGGTGAACTTCATCCTGGTCTGCGTGAAGCTGGTGGCCCTGGCCGCCTTCGTGGCGCTGACCCTGCCGCACTTCGACGCCGCCCACTTCCATCCGTTCGCGCCGTTCGGCTACGGGGCGCAGGAGATCGACGGCAAGAAGTACGGGGTGATGGGCGCGGCCGCGATTATCTTCTTCGCCTTCTACGGCTTTGACGCCATCTCGACGGCGGCGGAGGAGACCAAGAACCCCCGCCGCGATCTGACCATCGGCATCGTGGGCTCGATGCTGCTCTGCACGGTCATCTACATGGTAGTGGCCGCCTGCGCGCTTGGCGCCTCGCCGTTCGACGTGTTCTCCAAGAGCGTCGAGCCGCTGGCCTTCGTGCTGCGCGAACTGCACCAGCCGGTGGCGGCCTCGCTGATCGCCGGCGCCGCGGTCATCGCCATGCCGACGGTGATCATGGTCTTCATGTTCGGCCAGAGCCGGGTGTTCTTCGCCATGGCCCGCGACGGCCTGCTGCCGCGCAGCCTGGCGACGGTTAGCGCGCGCGGCGTGCCGCGCGCGGTGACCATCCTGACCGGCGTGATCGCCGCGGTGATCGCCGGGGCCATGCCGCTTTCCGAGATCGCCTCGCTGGCCAACGCCGGGACGCTCGCGGCCTTCATCGCCACCACCGCGGCGGTGATGGTCCTGCGGCGGATGTCGCCCGAGCTGCCGCGCCCGTTCCGGACCCCGCTGGTCTGGGTCGTGGGCCCGGCCGGGATCATGGGCTGCCTCTACCTGTTCACCAGCCTCTCGGCGAAGACGATCATCTTTTTCTTCGTCTGGAACCTGATCGGCGTACTGGTCTACCTGGCCTACGGCCGCACCAAGAGCGTGCTCGCCGCCGCCTGACGTCGTTATCCGTGCGCGGTTTTCCGCCGCACGTGAGAAAGCGGCGCTTTGCCGAACCGGGGGTTGAGCGCTATCCCCGGACAAACGGCTGTTCGCAGCCGATGGCGCAAGTGCGCGCCAGGGGAGCATTCACGCCGTGACGGCCAGGACTGACACCGCCGGACGGCCGCCTTTCCGAGGCCCCGGCGGCATGCCTGGAGGCCCGGGCGGGATGCGGCGGGGCGGCCCCGACCTCACCACCGGCCCGATCGGCAAGACGCTGATCATGTTCTCGCTGCCGGTGCTGGGCTCCAACATCCTGCAGTCGCTGAACGGCTCGGCGAACGCGATCTGGGTCAGCCACGTGCTGGGCGAGGCGGCGCTCACCGCCACCTCCAACGCCAACCAGATCCTCTTCCTGATGCTGGGCGCGGTGTTCGGGGTCTCCATGGCCGCGAACATCCTGATCGGCCAGGCCATCGGGGCCGGCGACAGCGTGCTCGCCAAGCGGGTGGTGGGCACCTCGACCACCTTCTTCATCATCCTGTCGCTGTCGGTGGGCTTCCTCGGCTTCACCTTCACGCCGGCCATCCTGAAGGCCATGGGCACGCCGCCGGAGGCCGCGGCCGACGCGATCGCCTACCTGCGGGTGATCTTCGCGGCGATGCCGTTCATGTACTTCTTCTCGTTCGTGATGATGGCGCAGAGGGGCGTCGGCGACTCGCGGACCCCGTTCTATTTCTCGCTGCTGGCGGTGGTGCTGGACGTCACCCTGAACCCGCTGCTGATCATCGGCGTCGGGCCGTTCCCCAAGCTGGGCATCGCCGGCTCGGCCGCCTCGACCCTGATCTCACAGACCTTCACCCTCGCGGTCATGGTCGCCTACCTCTACCGCCAGAACTCCATCCTGATGATCCGGCCGAAGGAATGGCGGCTGCTGGTCCCGGACTTCACGATCATCCGCTCGCTGGTGACCAAGGGCCTGCCGATGGGCTTCCAGATGATCGTCATCAGCCTGGCGGCGGTGACCATGCTGAGCTTCGTCAACCGCTACGGCGTGCACACCTCGGCGGCCTATGGCGCGGCGGCGCAGCTCTGGACCTACGTGCAGATGCCGGCCATGGCGCTGGGCGCCGCGGTCTCGTCCATGGCGGCCCAGAACGTCGGCGCCGGCAAGATGGACCGGGTGGAGCAGGTGGCCCGGACCGGCGCGCTCTACGCCATCTTCTTCACCGGCCTGCCGGTCGTGGCGATCTACTTCGCCGATCCCTGGATCCTGCGCGCCTTCTTGCCGGGGACCAGCCCCTCGCTGCCCATCGCAGAGCACATCAATTCGATCGTCATCTGGGGCTTCATCCCGTTCGGGGTGGCCTTCATCTTCTCCGGCATCGTGCGGGCGACCGGCGCGGTGTGGCCGCCGCTGCTGGCGATGATCATCTCGCTGTGGGCCGTGCGGGTGCCGCTGGCGATGTTGCTGGAGCCCTACCTCGGCGCCAACGCGGTGTGGATCAGCTTCCCGATCGGCAGCACGACGACCTGCATCCTGGCCGGCGGCTACTTCCTGTGGGGCGGCTGGCGCAAGGCCAAGATGCTGGATGTGCGGCCCAGCGCGGATGCGCCCGACACCGGTCTCGGACAGCCGATGATGGACGAGAGCGAAGCGGTCACCGACGCGGAGATCAGGCGTTCGAGTCCATCAGCGCCGCGTAGGTCAAAGTCCGAAGCTCCCGCCGAATAGGATAGCTGGACGACGGCAGGAGCTGCGTCATGAAGACTGCCGTCACCTCCTCCACCGGATCCACCCAGAAGGCGGTCGAGGCTGCGCCGCCCCAGTAGAACTCGCCCTGGCTGCAGGGGATCAGGGTCTTCGGCGGATCGAACACCACGGCGAAGCCCAGGCCGAAGCCGACGCCGGCGTTGGTGCTTTCCGAGAACAGCGAACGGGAGATCTCGGTCAGGTCCTTGTCGCCGGGCAGGTGGTTGGTGGCCATGAGCTTGATGGTCTTGGGCGCCAGGATGCGCGCGCCGTCCAGCTCGCCGCCGTTCAGCAGCATGTTGGCGAAGCGCAGGTAGTCGGCGGCCGTCGACACCAGGCCGCCGCCGCCCGACAGGAACGGCGGCGGGCTGAGGTAGGTGCTGGTCTGCGGATCGTCCTGCAGCTTCAGCCCGCCCTGCGGCGTGGCGTTGTAGCAGGCGCCCAGGCGGCTTCGCTGGTCCTCGCGGACATGGAATCCTGTGTCGTGCATCTTCAGCGGCTCGAAGATGCGCTCGCGGAACACCTGGTCCAGCGGCTTGCCGGCGATCTTCTGCACCAGGTAGCCGCAGACGTCGGTGGCGACCGAATAGTTCCAGGCCTCGCCCGGCGAGAACTCCAGCGGCAGCTTGGCCAGCATCCCGATGAAGCCCTCGAGGTCATGGCCGGCGTAGACGTCGTCGACCTTCAGCTTGCGATAGGCGGCGTCGATGTTGGTGCGGCTCTGGAAGCCATAGGTCAGCCCGGAGGTGTGGCGCAGCAGGTCGACCACCTGCATCGGCCGGGCGGTCGGCGTCGTCAGGAACCCGGGCTCCAGGCCGGCGGAGAACACCGCCAGGTCTTTCCAGGCCGGGATGTGCTTGGCCACCGGATCGTCCAGCGCGATCAGGCCCTCCTCGACCAGCATCATCAGGGCCACCGAGGTGACCGGCTTGGTCATGGAATAGATGCGGAAGACGGTGTCGCCGGTCAGCGCCGTGCCGCGCTCGACGTCGCGGTTTCCGAGCACGCTCTCGTGGACGACCTCGCCTTTGCGGGCGAGGACGAACTGGGCGCAGGGCATCCGGCCGGGGCCGACGTATTTCTCCTGCAGGAAGCGGTCGATGCGGGCCAGCCGCTCACCGGAAAACCCCAACGACTTGGCCTTGCCCATGCTGGTCCCTCACGCTTGCCCGGCCATTTGCCCTTGCCTTCCGCGCGGTCGCAAGCGCGACGATGCGGCGGCCTGAGGAGACCCGCCATGCCGACCGTCAGCACCGAGCGCCGCGAGCGTTCGCTCATCGTCACCATCGAGCGGCCGGAGCGCCGCAACGCCGTGGACGGTCCGACGGCCCGCGAGCTCTACGACGCCTTCAAGGCGTTCGACGCCGAAGACGGGCTGGACGTGGCGATCCTGCAGGGCCGCGGCGGGGCGTTCTGCGCCGGGGCCGACCTGAAGGGCATTTCGGAGGGCGGCGGCAACCCGGTGCTGGCGGAGGGCGACTTCGGTCCGATGGGCTGCACGCGGCTGCGGCTCGGCAAGCCGGTGATCGCCGCGGTCGAGGGCCATGCCGTGGCGGGCGGCCTGGAGGTCGCCTGCTGGGCGGACCTGCGCGTCGCCGGGGAGGGCTCGACGTTCGGCGTCTTCTGCCGGCGGTTCGGCGTGCCGCTGATCGACCTTGGCACCGTTCGGCTGCCGCGCCTGATCGGCGCCTCGCGGGCCATGGACCTGATCCTCACCGGCCGGCCGGTGAGCGCGCAGGAGGCCTATGACATCGGTCTGGCCAACCGGCTGGCGCCGAAGGGCGGGGCCCTGGATGCGGCGCTGGAGCTCGCCGCCCAGCTCTCGGCCTTCCCGCAACTTTGCATGCGCAACGACCGGCTCTCGGCGCTCGACCAGTGGTCGCTGGGCTGGGACGAGGCGCAGGCCAGGGAGATTCTCTACGGCATGGAGACTCTGCGCTCCGGCTCGTCGCGCGAAGGCGCAGCGCGGTTCGCGGCGGGCGAGGGCCGGGGCGGCACGTTCGGCTGAACCTGTCGCGTTCGGCCAACCATGTTATCCTGACGGCGCATCTGTCGGAGGGTCGAGCTTCATGCCCGCAGCCGCGCCAAGTCCACAGCAGGCCGTGAGCCGGGTGCTCACCGTCGTCTGGATGGCGATCATGCTGGGCATCGTCGTCCAGGTGCTGGTGCTGCTCGGCAAGACCTCGGCCGGGGCGCCGTTTCCCGGGATCAAGTGGCTGCCCGACCTGCTGAACGGCGTGACCTGGGCGGTCTTCGTCTGCGCGGGCGTCGTGCTGGGCAGCCTGGCCTCGCGGGCGCGCTCGGCGGTCATGGGCGTGCTGGGCCTGATCTCGGCGCCCATCGCGTTCAGCCTGGCCAAGGGCCTGCAGCGCGGCGTTCAGAGCGCCATGGAGGCGCCGGTCGACAAGATCACCCCGGCGCTCTTCATGATCTGCGGGGTCAAGGCGATCGAATACGCCTGCCTGGGCGCGGCAGTCGGCTGGCTGCTCGGCCGCAGCGCGTCGCGCGCCATCCACTTCGCCATCGCCGGCGCCCTGGCGGGGATCGTGTTCGGCAGCATGACGGTCTGGATCACCGCGACGATCGCCAAGGCCAAGCCGCCCGCCCTGGTGGGGGCTGCGATCAACGAGCTGATCTTCCCGATCGGCTGCGCGCTGGTGATCTATCTGGCGACCTATGCGAGCCGCCACCTCAGCCTGCTCGACCCGACGTTCAAGAAGACGAACGAACCGGGCGCCGACGCCGGCGTGCCGCTCTCTTAAATCTAGCGTTTCGCCAGATCGGTGAAGGTCACCGTGCCGATGCCGTAGGACGGCCAGTCCTTGTAGTCGAAGTGCCACCACTCCTGCGCATAGACGACGAAGCCCTCGGCTTCCATGGCGCTGCGCAGGATCTCGCGAAGCGCCCGCTGCCGGCTCGTGCCGCCCACGAAGTCGGCGTAGGAGCGGGTGGACATCTCGTCGTAGCGGCCGGTCATCTGGACGGGCTTGCCGGTCTTCAGGTCGTAGAGCGTCAGGTCGACCGCGCAGCCGCGGTTGTGCTTCGAGCCGGCCGCCGGGTCGGCCACGAATACCCGGCTGGCAGGCGGCGTCGCCTCCCAGAACATCTTGGTCACGAACCAGGGCCGGTAGGCGTCGTGGATCAGCAGGCCGTACCCGTGGGCCGCCAGGGTCTTCTGAGCGCGGCCCAGCGCCTCGGCGGCAGGGCGCTGCATATAGGCGCCTGCCCGTTCGTAGAGCGGGAAGCCCATGAAATTGTTCGCCGTGGCGTAGCGGATATCGAGCTTGATGCGCGGATCGATTGTCTTCAGGTCCACAAGGTCGGCGGGCTGCTTGCCGGTCTCCACCGGCGGCGAGGCGGTCAACGCCTCGGCGCGCAGGGCGGCGGGGTCGGCTTTCACCTTGGCCTGGATCACCGCCACTACCTCCGCCCCGAAGTCGTGGCGGGGCAGGCGCTCGCCGTTCAACACGGCGGTTTCGGATGAGCCCTTGCCGGTGAAGGCGACCTGGGCCCCGCCCGCGCTGTAGCGGCCCGGCCCGGCCGGCGTGAGCGGCGCCTGCTGGAGGCCACGGCCGTCGGCGTACAGCCGGCCATTGGCTTCATAGACGGTGAGGATGTCGTCGGCGGTTCCATACTGACCCAGCAGGCCTGCGACCGCTTGGGACGGCGCCGGCGGCAGGGCGGCGGCGGGTCCGGCCAGGGCCAGGACGGCCAGGGCGAGGAGGGCGAGGCGCGAGCGTTTCGTCATGCGGCAATTGGTGCGGCCGAGCTTGCCGATTCACAAGTGGCGTTGCGCATCCCGAACAAGCGTTTGATAATGCGGATGGGCTGAAAACGTACCGCAGATACGAAAAAGACAGCACGGGAGAACGGCATGGCTTGGGATTTCGAGACCGACCCTGAGTTCCAGAAGAAACTCGACTGGATCGAAGAGTTCATGCGTGACGAGGTCGAGCCGTTGTCCCACCTGGGCATGGCCGTCCGCGGGCCGTTGGGCCGTGAGAAGTTCCTGAAGCCGCTGCAGGAAAAGGTGAAGGCCCAGAAGCTGTGGGCCTGCCATCTGGGCCCCGAACTCGGCGGCCAGGGCTACGGCCAGCTGAAGCTCGGCCTGATGAACGAGAAGCTGGGTCGCAACGGCCTCGCGCCGACCATCTTCGGCTGCCAGGCGCCGGATAGCGGCAATGCCGAAATCATCGCCCACTACGGCACCGATGCCCAGAAGGCGAAGTACCTGTGGCCGCTGCTGAACGGCGAGATCCGCTCGGCGTTTTCGATGTCCGAACCCACCGGCGGTTCCGACCCGCTGACCTTTAAGACCCGCGCGGTGCTGGACGGCGACGAGTGGGTGATCAACGGCGAGAAGTGGTTCTCGACCAACGCCCGCTATTCGACGGTGCTGGTGCTCTATGCGGTCACCGATCCGGACGCCAAGGACCCCTACCGCCGCACCTCGATCTTCCTGGTGCCCACCGACACCCCAGGCGTCGAGATCGTGCGCAATGTGGCGGTCGGCGGCGGCGGCGAGATCGGCGGCGGGACGGAGGGCTACGTCCGCTACACCAATGTGCGGCTGCCCTACGACGCCCTGCTGGGCGAGCGCGGCGCGGCCTTCGTGATCGCCCAGGTCCGCCTGGGCGGCGGGCGCGTCCACCACGCCATGCGCACGGTCGGGGCCTGCAAGAACGCGCTCGACCTGATGTGCCAGCGCGCCGTCAGCCGCACCACCCGCGATGGCAAGCTCGCCGACCTGCAGATGGTCCAGGCCGACATCGCCGACAGCTGGATCGCGCTGGAGAGTTTCCGCCTGATGGTGCTGCGCACCGCCTGGCTGATCGACAAGCACAAGGACTACCAGATGGTCCGCAAGGACATCGCCGCCATCAAGGTGATGATGCCCAAGATCTACAACGACATCGCCACCAAGGCCGCCCACCTGCACGGCGCGCTGGGCGTCTCCAACGAGATGCCGTTCATGCACATGGTGACCAGCTCGCTGGTGATGGGCATCGCCGACGGTCCGACCGAGGTGCACAAGGTGACGGTCGCCAAGCAGGTCCTGAAGGACTACCGCCCCGACAACGACCTCTTCCCGGCCTACCACATCCCCAAGCTGAAAGAGGCGGCCGAGGAGCGCTACGCCAAGGAGCTCGGCGAGCTGAAGGACGCCTACGCGGCCCGCCGCGACAAGGCGCCGGCCTAAGTCCGATCTAGGCCCGGCCCATCGAGTGAACTACGATCACCTGTCATCCCGGACGGCCGAAGAGCCGATCCGGGACCCAGGAGCCAAGCGCACCGCGAAACCCCTGGGTCCCGGCTCGCCGTTTTGCGGCGTCCGGGATGACGGTGATTTCTTGGGATTCCTCTAGTGTCCGATGCATTGAACGCTCCCACCTGGCCGGTCATGCCCATCGCCGAAGCTCACGCGAGGCTGACCGCGCCCGGCGAACGCTTCGAGATCGAGGTCCAGCCGATCCGCGGCATCCCGACCCGCGTCTGGAAGAACGCACCGCCCACCCTGCGCGACGTCTTCCAGACCAGCCGCACGTTCCCGGAGCGCGAGTTCCTGGTCTATGACAATGAGCGGGCGACCTACGACGCCTTCGCCCGGGCCACGATCGTCCTGGCCCGCCAGCTCCAGGCCGACGGTGTCAGGAAGGGCGACCGGGTCGCCGTGATCATGCGCAACCTGCCGGAATGGCCGGTGGCGTTCTTCGCGGGCATCCTGGCCGGCGCAATCGTCACGCCGCTGAACGCCTGGTGGACGGGCGCCGAGCTGGAGTACGGCCTGGCCGATTCCGGCGCTAAGATCGCCATCGTCGACGACGAGCGCCTGGGCCGGATTTCGTACTATCTCGACACCCTGGGCGACCTGAAGCGGGTCTACGTTTCGCGCCTGACAGAGGATGCGGCGCATCCCAAGGTCGCCCGCCTGGAAGACGTCATCGGCCCGACCAACAGCTGGAAGGATCTGCCGGACCTGCCGCTGCCGGACGTCGAGCTGGGGCCGGAGGACGACGCGACGATCCTCTACACCTCCGGCACCACCGGGAAGCCGAAGGGCGCGCTCGGGACCCATCGCAACATGACCTCGAACATCGGGGCGGGCGGCATCTCGGCCGTGCGCAACTTCCTGCGCGCCGGGCAGCCGCTGCCGGAGAGCGATCCGCACAAGATCCCGCAACGGGTGACCCTGCTGGTGGTGCCGCTGTTCCACGCCACCGGGCTTTCGGCGACGCTTGGCCCGACGATGAACTCCGGCGGCAAGATCGTGCTGATGCGCCGCTGGGACGCCGAACCGGCCATGCGGCTGATCGAGCGCGAGAAGGTCTCCTCAACGGGCGGCGTGCCGACCATCGCCTGGCAGCTCATCGAGCACCCGGCGCGCTCCAAGTACGACCTCTCCTCGCTGGTGGCGGTGACCTATGGCGGCGCGCCGTCGGCCCCCGAACTGGTCCGCAAGATCGGCGAGATCTTTCCGGGTTCGCAGCCCGGCAACGGCTGGGGGATGACGGAGACCACCGCCACCTTCACCTCGCACCTAGGCAAGGACTACGAGAACCGGCCCGACAGCGCCGGCCCCGCCGCCCCGGTCGGCGAAATGGAGATCCGCGATCCGGGAGACGGCAAGACCGTTCTGGCGTCGGGCTCCGTCGGGGAACTCTGGGTCAAGGGTCCTCAGGTGGTGAAGGGATACTGGAACAAGCCGGAGGCCACCGCCGAGACCTTCGTCGAGGGCTGGCTGCGCACCGGCGACCTTGCGCGGATCGATGAAGAAGGCTTCCTCTTCATCATCGACCGGGCCAAGGACATGCTGATCCGCGGCGGCGAGAACATCTACTGCGTGGAGGTGGAGAACGTGCTGTACGGCCACCCCGACGTGATGGACGCGGCCCTGGTCGGCATCCCGCACAAGACGCTGGGCGAGGAGCCGGCCGCGGTGGTGCACCTGAAGCCCGGCGGCACGGCCACCGAAAGCGAGCTTCGGGCCTTCGTCCGCGAGCGGCTGGCCAACTTCAAGGTGCCGGTGAAGGTGGCCTTCTGGCCCGAGACCCTGCCGCGCAACGCCAACGGCAAGATCCTCAAGACCGAGCTCAAGAAGGTGTTCGCGCCCGAAACCGAGCGCGCATGAGCCGACCGGTGATCATCGGCGTCGGCGGGACGCCCCGGCCGAACTCCTCGACCGAGCGGGCCCTGGCGCTGGCGCTGCGCGCGGCGGCGGCCGGCGGCGCGGAGACGCGGCTGTTCGGTGGAGAGTTCCTCGAGCGCCTGCCGCACTTCAATCCGGGACCCGGCGGCCCCAGCGGCGAGCAGGCGGAGCTTGCGGAGGCCGTACGCCGGGCCGACGGGATCATCCTGGCGACGCCCGGCTACCATGGCTCGCTCTCGGGGGTGGTGAAGAACGCGCTCGACACCCTGGAGCTTACCCGCAACGACGCGGCGCCCTATTTCCACGGCAAGCCCGTGGGGATCATCATCACCGCCGACGGCGCGCAAGCGGCCGGCACGACCTTGATGGCGGTTCGTGCGATCATACATGCCATGCGGGGCTGGCCGACGCCGTTCGGCGCCGCCCTGAATGCGAAGGACCTCTTCGACGACGCCGGCGAGTGCCGCGAGGCCAAGGACGCCTGGCAGCTCACCACCGTCGCCGACCAGGTCATGGAGTTCGCCAAGATGAGAGCCAGATCGTGAAACGCCCCTATCTCGTGACCGGCTCGGACGGCGCACCGCCGAAAGACGAATTCACCGCCTCGGCCATCTCGCCGATCGAGGACATCATCGAGGACGCCCGTAACGGGCGGCCCTACATCCTGGTCGACGCCGAGGACCGCGAGAACGAGGGCGACGTGATCATCCCGGCGCAGTTCGCGACGCCGGAACAGATCAACTTCATGGCCAAGCACGCGCGCGGCCTGATCTGCCTGTCGATCACCACCGAGCGGGCGCGCCAGCTTCGGCTGCCGCCCATGGCCACCGACAACCAGTCCGGTCACGGCACCGCCTTCACCGTCTCGATCGAAGCCCGCGAAGGCGTCACGACGGGCATCTCCGCCCACGACCGCGCCCACACCATCGCCGTGGCCGTCGACCCGACCAAGGGCGTCGACGACATCGTCTCGCCCGGACACGTCTTCCCGCTGGTGGCGAAGGACGGCGGCGTGCTGGTCCGCGCCGGTCACACCGAGGCCGCGGTGGACATCTCGCGCCTCGCCGGCCTCAACGCGGCAGGCGTGATCTGCGAGATCATGAAGGACGACGGGTCGATGGCCCGGCTTCCGGACCTGGTGGCGTTCGCCCAGCTGCACGGCTTGAAGATCGGCACCATCGCCGACCTGATCGCCTACCGCCGGCGCACCGAGCGCCAGGTGGAGCGCGTGCTGGAGACGCCGTTCGACAGCGCCTACGGCGGCCGCTTCCGGATGGTGATCTACCGCAACGTGCTGGACGACACCGAGCACGTGGTGCTGACCAAGGGCCGCATCGATGCGGACAAGCCCACTCTCGTGCGGATGCATCGCGTCGACCTGGCCACCGACATGCTGGGCGCCGTCGAGGCGCGGCGGGAATATGTGCCCAAGTCGCTGAAGGCCATGGCCGACTACGACGGCGCGGCGGTGGCGGTGTTCATTCGCGACTCGAACCCGCACTGGCTCTCCGAGCGCTACGGCCAGCCGCAGGCCGACCACACCCAGAACGTGCTGCGCGACTACGGGATCGGCGCGCAGATCCTCATCGATCTGGGCGTGCGCGACATGTTGCTGCTGACGTCCTCCAAGACCGTGCTGCCGGGATCCGCCGGCTACGGACTGCAGATACTCGGACGCGTGGCGCTGGACTGAGCCGGGCAGGCTTCCAGCCGACGAGGATCGCCAAAGCGCGCTTGTCGGGGCTTCGCGCCGTGCCTAACCTCGCGATCTATCGGGGGGCGCAAAGGCCTGTTGGGGGCCGGCAGCGGCGTTGGGTCACGCCAAACCACGTTTTCTCCAACGCGGGCGCAATTGTGCTTCGTTCACCATTCCTGTAAAGAATTGAAAGGGATGGCTGTTGTAGAGTTGCTGTGATGCCGTCCTCTATTTCCCCCGATCCGAGCTTCAGTTCGGCCGAGTCGCCTGTCGCGCCGGCGCCCCTTGCGATAGGCGGCGACCCGTACGGCCCCCAAGCCTATCTCAACGCCGACTCCCGCGCGGGCCCCGCCGACAACGGCAAGCCCAGCTACACGATCGACCAGGCCGCCCATCAGCTGGTGCGCGACGAGCCGGGTTGGTCCAGCGCGCTGGGCGTGGGGTTCACCCTCACCTACGGCTTCCGGTCCACTGAGCCCACGACCATGCCGGACGACGCCGGCGGGTTCTCGCGGTTCAACAGCGCACAGATCACGGAGGCCGAACTGGCCGTCGCCGGCTGGTCAGATGTGGCGAACATCCGCTTCATACGGCTGGGCGTGGGGACGAGCGGCGAGGCCGCCTATTCCGACAACGCCGCGATCCTGTTCGGCAACTATTCCACCGGCGTGGCCGGCGCCTCGGCTTTCGCCATGTTCCCCGGGTCGACCAACGCGTTCTCGAGCGCTGGCGACGTCTGGGTCAACTCGACCCAGAGCTATAACCAGAGCCCCACGGTCGGGAACTATGGCGGCCAGGTGCTGGTGCACGAACTGGGTCACGCCATCGGCCTGGCCCACCCCTCGGAATACAACGCCACGAACGGCGTCACGCTCACCTACTCGGCGGACGCCAGCTACTACGAGGACAGCCGCCAATATACGGTGATGAGCTATTTCAATGAGTTCAACACCGGCGCGAACTTCGGGCAGATATACTCCGCGGCGCCGCTGCTCGACGACATCGCCGCCGCCCAGCTCGAGTACGGCGCCAACATGTCCACCCGGACCGGCGACACCGTCTACGGCTTCAACGCCACGGCGGACCGGCCCTGGTTCATCACCAACTCGGCCTCCGCCAAGCTGGTGTTCGCGGTCTGGGACGCCGGCGGCAACGACACCTTCGATTTCTCCGGTTATTCGCAGAACCAGGTGATCGACCTTCGGCAGGGGTTCTTCTCGAACGTCGGCGGCCTGACCGGCAACGTCGCGGTGGCCCAGGGCGTCAGCATCGAGAACGCCAAGGGCGGGACCGGCGCGGACAACATCACCGGCAATCCGCTCGCCAATGTCATCCAGTCCGGCGGCGGCAATGACACGGTGAACGCGGGCGCGGGGAACGACACTGTCGACGGCGGGGCCGGCCAGAGCTACCTGCGCGGCGACGATGGCAACGACCAGCTTACCGGCGGCGCGAACTTCGACGACATCAACGGCAACATGGGCAATGACACCGTCTCGACCGGGGCTGGCGACGACTATGCGGTGGGCGGCAAGGACAACGACAGCCTCTCCGGCGACGCCGGCGGCGACGTGGTCTGGGGCAACCTCGGGAACGACACCCAGGACGGCGGCGACGGCGACGACCAGGTCCGCGGCGGCCAGGGCGACGACACCATCACCGGCGGGGCCGGCAATGACTTTGTGTCAGGCGATCGCGGCGCCGACACCATCGCCGGCGGGACCGGGGCCGACAACTTCCACGGCTCGCAGGACGCCGGCATCGATCGGGTCGTCGACTTCAACCTGGCTGAAGGCGACCGCGTCCAGCTCGATCCCGGGACGACCTACACGATCAGTCAGGTGGGCGCCGACACGGTCATCGACATGGGCGCCGGCAACCAGATGATCCTGGTGGGCGTGCAGATGTCGACCCTGACGGGCGACTGGATCTTCCTGGGGTAGGCCGCGCCTACTTTCCGGCCTTCCTGAGGGTCGGGGAATCCAGATCGAGGTCGCTCACCGGGATGACCTCCAGGTCGGGCCGCTTGGCTTTCAGGCCCGCCGCGAAGGTCTTGGCGTCGCCCGCGACGATGACGCTGGCGTTCTGTGGGCTCAGCATCCGCCCGGCGAACGCCTGCACCTGGCCTGCGTCCACCGCCTCCACCTTGGCCGTGTAGCGGGTGATCTCGTCGAGCGGCACGCCGTAGAGCGCCAGGTCGCCCAGGATGTCAGCCAGGCCTCCCGTCGTGGCGAGGTTGCGGCCGTAGCTGCCCACCAGCACCGACTTGCGGGCCTTGAGCTCGTCGGCCCCGGCCGGCGCCGCGGCCAGCTTGCTCATCTCGGCGTCGATCAGGTCTAGCACCTGGGGCGCGGACTCGTTCTTGGTCTGGGCCGAAGCGCGGAACGAGCCGGTCGGGCCGTTGGCCGCGAGCCTGGAGTTGGCGCCGTAGGAGAGGCCGCGCTTGACCCGGATCTCCTCGTTCAGCCGGGCGGAATAGCCGCCGCCCAGCACGGTGTTGGCGACGATGCCCGGATAGTAGTCGGGATCGCTGCGCGGGATCGCGGCCTTGACGACCGTCACCGCCGCCTGGCCGGTGCCGGGCACGTCGATGGCCAGCGTCCTGGGCTTGCCGGTCGGATCGACCTTCGGTGCGGTCGGCAGCGGGCTCGCGGGCCTGGCCCAGTCGCCGAACGCCTTTTCCGCCAGGGCGAAGCCCTGCTCGGCGGTGATGTCGCCGGTCAGCACCAGGACGGCGTTGTCCGGGCGGAAGTAGGCGCGGTGGATCGCGGCGAGATCCTCGGGCTTGATCTTGGCGATCGAGCCCGGCGTGCCGGTGGCCACGTGGCCCCAGCTGGTGCCGGCGAAGACCACGGGAGCGGCGGCCATGCCGGCGACCTGACCGGGCTCCTGCATCGCCACCTGCAGGCCATCGAGCGCCTGGGCGCGCTGGCGCTCCAGCTCCTCGGCCTTGAAGGCGGGGTTGCGGGCGACGTCGGCCATGATCGTCATCCCGGCAGCCAGTTTGTCGGGCATCACGTTCAGGGTGACGGAGGACGCCTCCAGGCTGGCGCCGGAATTCAGCGTTGCGCCCAGCGCCTCGACCTGGCGGGCGATCTCCTGCGCCGAGCGCGTCTTGGTGCCCTCGCTCAGCATGTCCGCAGTCATGCCCGCGGTGCCGGAAAGGCCCTTCGGATCGGTCCAGGCGCCGGCCTTCACGGTCAGGTCGGCGGTCACCAGCGGCAGGTCCGAGGACCGCGCCACGATCACCCGCAGGCCGTTGGCCAGGGTCTTCTCGGCAGGCTTGGGGAGCACCGGAGAGACGGCGGTTCCCAGCGGCGGCGGGGCGATGCGCTGGCCCTCGGGCGACAGCGTGAAGACCGGCCCGTCGTATTTCACCGACGTGGCCGGCGGCGGCGGCTTCACGGCGGCGACCTCGCCCTTCGGCCGCTCGCTCTCGGGGCGGTAGCGGATGGTCATGCGCCGGTCGTCGGGCAGGTACTTGGCGGCCACGCGCTGGACGTCGGCGGCGGTCACCTTCTGCAGGTCGGCGAGCTCGGTGTTGGCCTTGGCGGCGTCGCCGTTGATGCGCAGGGCGTAGCCGAGCGCAAAGCCCCGCCCGTCGATGGTTTCGCGCTCGCGAAGCTTGCTGGCGACCAGTTCGTTCTTGGCTTCGCTGAGTTCGGCCGGGGTCGGCGGGGCGTCGCGCAGACGCTTCACCTCGGCCAGCAGGGCGGCTTCGCCCTGGGCGATCGTGTGGCCGCTGGCGAGGATCGCGCCGACCGCGAAATTGCCCGGCTGCTGCGGCAGGTCGGCGCTGGAGAAGATCTCGGCGGCCACCTGCTTCTGGTAGACGAGGCTGTCGTAAAGCCTCGACGACTTGCCGCCGGAGAGGATCGAATCCAGCACCTTGAGGGCCGGTGCGTCCGGGTCGGAGGCCTTCGGGCCCAGCCAGGTGATCGCCACCGCCGGCAGCGGCACATTGGGTCCGTAGCCGTCGTAGACGCCGGCCGCCTTGCGGGGCGGCTCGACGGTCGTCACCCGGGTGATGGGCGTGGCGGGCTTCTGTAGTCCGCCGAAATATTTGTCGATCCAGGCGTTCAGCGCCGCTTCGTCGAAGTTGCCGACCACGATCAGGGCGGCGTTGTCGGGGCGGTAGTAGGCCTGGTGAAATGCCCGCACGTCGTCGATGGTCGCCGCGTCCAGCTCCTCGATCGAGCCGATGCCCGGGCGCTTGTAAGGATGGGTCGTGTAGCTCGCCTGCGGCAGGTAGAGGGCGAAGAGGCGGCCGTAGGGCGAGGCCAGAACCCGCTGGCGCAGCTCCTCCTTCACGACGTCGCGCTCGGACTTGAAGTTCGCTTCGTCGATCACGAGCGCGCCCATCCGCTCGGACTCCACCCAGATCAGCCGCTCCAGGTTATTGGCCGGCACGACCTCGTAGTAGTTGGTGAAGTCGTCGTAGGTGGAGGCGTTGTTGAACCCGCCCACGTCCTCGGTGAAGCGGTCGATGCTCTCGGCCGGAAAGTCCTTCGTCGCCTTGAACATCATGTGTTCGAAGAGGTGGGCGAAGCCGGAACGGCCCTGCGGGTCGTCCTTGGAGCCGACGCCGTACCAGACCTGGACGCTGACGTTGGGGGTCGTGCGATCGAGCGAGGTGTAGACCTGCAGCCCGTTGGCCAGCGTCCGCTGCTTGTAGACGATCGGCGGGACGGCGGTCTTCGCGGGGGCTTGCGCCAGGGCTGCGCCCGAAAGCGCGGTGGTGGCGAGGAACAGGGCGAGGCCGGCGGCCCGGGCGGTGCGGATCATGAGGATTCCTGCTGACTGTCAGGAACCCTTAGCACCGCCCGGTCGCGCTGAAAGCTTACGGCCTTGTCATGAAGCGGCTAGGCGGCCTTGGCCTGGGGCTGCGGGCTGGCGACGAACGCGTCGAACGTCGCATAGGTCGCGTCCCAGTGCTGGAGGCTGCGCATGTTAGCCAGCCAGCGGCGGATGTTCGGATAGGGGCCGAAGTCATAGGCCGCCGCGTCGCCGATGGTGACGAAGGCCGCGCCCAGATAGTCGGCGAGCGTGATCTCGTCGCCGCAGACGAAGTCCCGGTCGCCGATCATGTGCTGGTCGAGCACGGTCAGCCAACGGGGCGAATGGATGGTTCCAAACGCGATCATGCCGCTGGCCAGATCGGGGTCGATGCCGTGCGGGATGCCGAAGCTCGGGTAGATGGTGAACAGGCAGAAGTACTCGTGCAGGTTCGTCGAGAACCAGCCTAGCGCCTCGTCGACCTTGGCTCGGGTGCGGCCGTCCCGCGGGTAGGCGGCGCAACCCGCCTTGTCGGACAGGTAGCGAAGGATGGCGGTGCTCTCGCCGAGGCTCAGGTCGCCGTCGACCAGGAAGGGCACGATGCCGTTCGGATTGACCGCGAGATACTCCACCGCCTGGTTGCCGCCGCTCATAAGGTCGATGTGGATCAGTTCGACGTCGAGGCCGTGCTCGGCGATGAACAGCATGACCGGGCGGGAGGTGGTGGAGATCGGGTCGCAAAAGAGTTTCATGGCGCTTCCTTTTGTTCTTGCCGGCGGGCCGCGTTCATCGACCCGCGTTACGGTTGGAGAGCGGCGCTGATACGGATCTTGGCCCGCGCCTTCAATCAGCACTCTTGCAGGATGGTTCTGCGCGACCGCAGAATGCCGGTATGTTTGACTGGAACGACCTCAAGGCCTTCCTGGCCGTCGCCCGCGGCGGCTCGACCCTCGCGGCGTCAAAGGCGCTGAACGTCAACCAGACCACCGTGGCGCGCCGCGTGGAGAGCCTGGAGGCGGCGCTGTCGCTGAAACTCTTCGAGCGTGGCCAGTCCGGAAGTCGCCTCACCGAGGCCGGCCAGGACCTGCTGGCCGAGGGCGAGAAGGTCGAGCGGGCGGCCCAGACGTTCGAGAACCGCGCCAAGGCGCACATGCGCGGCATGGCCGGTTCGATCCGCCTTACCTGCATCGAGATCCTGGCCAACATGGCCGTCACCCCGGCCATCGCCGAGTTCCGCAAGCAGCACCCCGAGGTGCAGATCGACCTGATGGTGACCGATCAGCCGCTGGACCTGCAGGCCGGCGAGGCGGACCTGGCGGTGCGCGCCGTGCAGACGCTTCCCAACTCCGACCTTATCGCCAAGAAGATCGTCGACTACGAATTCGCCCTCTATTGCTCCCGCGACTACGCCGAGCGGATGGGTGTGCCCGCCGCGATCGAGGACCTGGTGAACCATGACCTGATCGGCGGCGACGCCGGCCTGGACACGGTTCCGGCGATGATCTGGATGTTCCAGCAGGTGGACGGGAAGGCGCCGGTCACCCGATCCAATTCCATGTCGAACCTGGTCCACGCCGTTCGCGCAGGCATGGGCATCGCGCCGCTGCCCTGCGCCGTCGCAGATGCGGATTCGCGGCTCGTGCGGTGCTCCGAGTCCATCGAGTCAGCCGTCTCGACGTCCTACATCCTGCTGCGACGCGAGCTGAAGGACACGCCGCGGGTGCGGGCGCTGATCGACTTCCTGGTGCCCTACATGCAGGCCGACATGAAGACGCGGCTCGAGCGCGGCCGCCTGATGCGCGAGCAACAGGCGGCCAACGACGGCGAGCCGCAGGACCTCTCGAAGTTCAGCTCGCCAGCCTGACCAGCATCTTGCCTGCGTTCTCGCCGGCCATCAGGCCGATGAGGGCGGCCGGCGCCTGCGCGATCCCGTCCATCACCGTCTCCTGGTACTTGACCTGGCCGGCCTTCAGCCAGCCGCGCATGTCGCGCTGGAAGTCGGCGTAGAGGTGCATGAAGTCGGTGGCGACGAAGCCGCGCAGCATCACCCGCGAGTAGATGATGTTGGAGAGGTTCGACACCGGCGAGTGGCCGGAGTTGTAGCCGGAGATGAAGCCGCAGACCGGAACGCGGCCCAGCGTGTTCATCCGCCGCAAGGCCGCTTCCAGGTGATCGCCGCCGACATTGTCGAAATAGACGTCGAGGCCCTTGGGCGTGGCGTCCTCCAGGGCCTGGCGGATCGGCTGGGTCTTGTAGTTGATGACCGCGTCGAGGCCGGCCTCGTCCTTCAGCCAGGCGGCTTTTTCATCGGAGCCGGTCGAGCCCACCACGTAGCAGCCCTTGATCCTGGCGATCTGGGCGGCGACCGAGCCCACCGCTCCGCCGGCGGTCGAGACGAACACCTGCTCGCCGTCCTTCAACGCCCCGATGTGCAGGAGGCCGCCATAGGCCGTGAAACCGGTGCCGCCCAACGCATGCATGTGCACCGTGAGCGGCAGGTCGGGATCGGGCGCGAGCTTCGTCAGGCCCTTGCCGTCCGAGGTGAAGTACTCGCGGAAGCCCAGCCGGTTGGAAACCAGGTCGCCGACTGCGAAGTCGGCGTGCTTCGACTGCACGACACGGCCCAGCGCGCCGCCCAGCATCGTCTCGTTCAACGCCTGGCCGGCAGTGAGCCGCGGACGCATGGCCGGGTCCACCGACATCAGGAGGTTCTCGACAAGCACCTCGCCGTCGGCGGCGTCGGCCACGTCGCGCTCGATCAGGGCGAAGTCGTCGGGCGTCGGCGCCCCGGTCGGACGCTGGATGAGGTGGATCTCACGGCTCTTGGGCATATGGCGGCTCCGGAAAATGGCTTTGGCTGAAAATCACGGAAACACATCGCCCCAACCGAGCCGCCGCGCAATCGCGTAGAGGGCCTTCTCCCGCCGCCCGACGAAGCGTGGCTCCACGGCCCCATCCAGGCCGCAGAGCTTGAAGTCGATGCCGGGCTTGCCGACGCGCGGCGGGGCGAGGATGCGCGGGGCGCGCGGGCCGGCGGTCACGGTCGGGCGGGCTGCCAGGAGGTAGGCGAAGCGCTCGTCCTCGAAGGGGACCTCCGCGCCCTTGGCCAGGCGGTGGTCGCGGCTGCGGGGCAGCCGGACGCTGAAATGGCACCAGTCCGAGCCGGAGAGCGGGCAGGCCTGGTGGTGCGGGCAGGGCGCGAGGATGGTCGCGCCGCCGGCGATCAGCGACTGGCGGGCCGCCAGGATGCGCTCATAGCCGGCTGGAGTGCCGGGCTCGATCAGCGCCAGAACGCCCTCACAGGCGTCCCAGAGGGACTGCACCACTCCGGCCTGGCGGTCGGGCGCGATCTCGGCCAGCGCATAGCTTGCGACGACCAACTGCGCGCTCGACCACGGCCCGCCGCCGATGAGGTCGGCGCGGCGCGCGTCGGCCGTGCGCAGCGGCGCTGGACCGTCGGCGGCCAGCCTGGCGGCGAGGGTCAGGAACGGCAGGCTGGCGTCGAGCCAGGTCGCCGCATCGAGGCTGGGCCAGGCTTCCAGCGCCGCCCAGCTCGCGGCGGCCGTGCCGGCGCCGGCGTCCAGGATGCTGTGCGGCCGGAAGTCCGGCGCCATCTGGGCGGCCTCCTCGAACACCGCGGCGCAGGCGGCGTAGGTGGCGGGAAGCCGGGTCAGCGCATAGGCCAGGGCGTCGTCGGCCTCACGGATCACGCCTGACGAGGGCTTTCCGGCGCGATAGGCGTCGGATGTCGCCCGGGCGCGATCGGCCAGGCCTTTGCGGGGCACGCCTTCCAGCGCTTGCTCCAGGGCGGCGCGCAGGGCGCCCGGCAGTTCGCTCACGGGGCCGCCTTCGCAGGCGCCGACGCGGTCTCGCGGCGCAGGGCCAGGAGGGCGGCGGAGACGTCGTGGCGCAGCGCCGAGCGTGCGATCCAGCCCGGCACGGTGAAGGGCGCCGAAGCGCGCGCCTGATAGGTCACCCGCACGGCGTCCTGGCGGGACTCCAGCCGCCACTCGCCCTCGAACACCTGCATGTCGCCGCCGGTGCGTTGGAAGCGGATGCGGTTGGGCGGCTCATAGTCGGACCGATAGACATTGCGCACCGAGGGCAGGAAGGCCGGGCGGCTGATCTGCTCGCGCACGTCCCACGCGCCCTGTGGATCGCGATCGACGACCCGGCAACTCTTGAGGTCCGCGACCATCCGCAACGCCGCGCTGCAATCTATCATCTTGGCCCAGATGGCCTCCTTGGTGGCCGGGATATCGATGGCGGCGCGGATCTGCCCGGAGCGGCCGTCGGCGTCAGGCCGCACCTCGACCCACGGCCGGCCGCGATCGAGCATGCTCTTCGCCTGCGGCGGCAGGTCGAAGGCGCAGGCCGGGCCGGCCGCGAGGATCGCGATGAGCACAAGGGCGCGCATGGCTGCAGCCTAGCGCGCCAAGGCCTAGGCGGTCTCAGGTCTAGACAGGAGGGCGAGCACCGAAGGATCGGCAAGCTGCGCCGGATCGCCGAGATTGGCCAGATCGCCGGCCGCCACCTTGCGCAGGATGCGCCGGATGACCACGCCCGACTTGTCGCGCGGCAGGGACGGCAGGAACTGCACGCGGGTCGGCGCCGCGGCCTCGCCGACCTCGCGGCGGACCAGACCCTTCAGATCGGCCGCCAGGATATCGGTATGCCGGGTGTCCGGCGTTGCGACGACAAAGGCGTGGATGCCGTCGGGGGCTGCAACGCAGGCGGCTTCGGCGACGCCGTCGTGGGTCTCGAGCAGATGGCCGAGGGCTACGGCGTCGACCTGCAGCCCCCCCACCGTCACCAGGTCCGCGCCCTCGCCGCCGGCTCGGTTGCGCACCAAATCTTCGACCACGCTGGGATCGGCGAGCGTCGAGGTGTCGCCCAGGTTGGCGATGTCGCCCTCGGCGACCTTGCGCAGGATGCGGCGCATGATCTTGCCGGAGCGGGTCTTGGGCAGGCCCGGCGCGAACTGGATGACGTCCGGCGAGGCGAAGGCGCCGATCTCGCGGCGCACCCAGTTGCGCAGCTCCGGCTCCAGCGCCGAGGTGATCTCGACGTCGGCCTTCAGGGTGACGAAGCAGTAGATGCCCTGGCCCTTGATCTCGTGCGGGTATCCCACGACCGCCGCCTCGGCGACCTTAGGATCGGCGACCAGCGCGCTTTCGATCTCGGCCGTGCCCAGCCGGTGGCCGGAGACGTTGATCACGTCGTCCACCCGGCCAGTGATCCAGTAGTAGCCGTCCTCGTCGCGCCGCGCCCCGTCGCCGGTGAAGTACTTGCCGGGATAGGTGGTGAAGTAGGTGCTGATGAACCGCTCGTGGTCGCCATAGACGGTGCGCATCATCCCGGGCCAGCTGTCGGTCAGGCAGAGGTTGCCGCTGATGGCGCCGTCCAGGACCTTGCCGTCGGCGTCGACCAGCTGCGGCATGACGCCGGGCAGCGGCTTGGCGCAGGAGCCCGGCTTCAGGGCCGTGGCGCCGGGCAGCGGGCTCATCAGGCAGGCGCCGGTCTCGGTCTGCCACCAGGTGTCGACGATCGGGCAGCGCTCGTCGCCGACCACGCGGTGATACCAGAGCCAGGCTTCGGGGTTGATCGGCTCGCCCACCGTACCCAGCAGGCGGATGCTGCTGCGCGAGGTCCGCTTCACCGGCTCGTCGCCTTCGCGCATCAGGGCGCGGATGGCTGTGGGGGCCGTGTAGAAGATCTCGACATTGTGCTTGTCGCAAACCTCCCAGAACCGCGACGAGGTCGGGTAATTCGGCACGCCTTCGAACATCACCGTCGTCGCGGCGTTCGCCAGCGGGCCATAGACGACATAGCTGTGGCCAGTGACCCAGCCGATGTCGGCGGTGCACCAGAAGACCTCGCCCGGCCGGTAGTCGAACACCAGCTCGTGGGTGTGCGCGGCCCAGGTCAGGTAGCCGCCGGTGGTGTGCAGCACGCCCTTCGGCTTCCCGGTCGAGCCGGAGGTGTAGAGGATGAAGAGCGGATCCTCGGCGCTCATCGGCTCGGGATCGCACTGATCGGATACCGTGGCCTTTAGGTCGGGATAGAAGGCGTCGCGGCCGGCGGTCATCGGCACGTCCGTGCCGGTGCGCTTGACCACGATGACGTCGGTGACGCCCGGGCAGGACTTCAGCGCCTCGTCGACATTCTTCTTCAGCGGGACGGGCTTGCCGCCGCGAAGGCCTTCGTCGGCGGTGATGACGACCTTCGAGTCGCAGTCCTGGATGCGGCCGGCGATGGAGTCCGGCGAGAAGCCGCCGAAGATCACCGAGTGGATCGCCCCGATCCGCGAGCAAGCCAGCATGGCGTAGGCTGCCTGCGGGATCATCGGCAGGTAGATGGTGACCCGGTCGCCCTTCTTGACCCCGCGCGCCTTGAGCACATTGGCCATGCGGCAGACTTCGGAATGCAGCGCGCCGTAGCTGATCCGGTCGGAGATCGAGCCGTCGTCGCTCTCCCAGATGATCGCCGTCTGGTCGGCCCGCTCGGGCAGGTGGCGGTCGATGCAGTTGACCGAGACGTTCAGCACCCCATCGCCGTACCAGCGGACCCGGAAATCCTTCGCGTCGAAGGAGACGTCCTTCACCTCGGTGAACGGCTTGATCCAGTCGAGGCGCTGGCCGACGTCGGTCCAGTAGCCGTTGGGGTCCAGCGCCACGCGGCGCACCGCGGCCTCATAGTCGGCCGCGCCCATCAGGGCATTCTTCGCCCAAGCTTCTGGAACCGGAAAAACTTCGCCGTCGGACACTGCGCTCACTCCCGGGGACTGCGTTTGAAGGGAGTATGCGGAGAGGGCGGGTCGGCGCAACACTCGCTGCGGCCCAGCTTGCCCGAAGCCGCGGGCGCGGCCATGGTCCGGCGATGGTTCGCAAGAGTTTGGCAGTCGCATTGGCGACCCTCGCGGTCGCCCTGGGCGGTTGCGACATTGGGGTGCGGGCCGAGGCGTCCAAGGCCATCGAGCGCTTCCTGACGGCGGTGCACAACGACGACCGCAAGGCCTTCGAGGCGGCCATCGACCGCAACGCCCTGCGCGCCGACCTGCGCGACCAGCTCACCGACCTCGCCCGCGCCAAGGGCGTCGTGGTCGAGGGCGGCCCCTCGGAGTTCGCGCTGGACCGGATGATCACGCCGGCCGCCTTCCAGCTCGTCGAGGCCCGGACCGGCCAGGCGCTGCATGTCGCGCCCAACGCGGCCGCGATCGCGCTGATGATGCAGGTTCGCGACCGCTCGCACGTCTGCGTCGGCGATCCGGGGAAGCCGCGCTGTACGCTTTCCTTCGCCAAGCGGGACGGCGCGTGGCGGCTGGTCGGCATGCAGGCGACGAACCTGACGATCGCCGTGCCGCCTGCGCCGGCCAAGAAATAGCTATATGTCGATCTGACGTTTGCACGAGGCCCGCCCGCATGCTGCTCCACCTGTCGACCTGGCCGGAGATCGAGGACTATCTGAAGCGCTCGAAGACGGTGGTCGTCCCCATCGGCTCCAATGAGCAGCACGGGCCCACGGGCCTCCTGGGCACCGACTGGCTTTGCCCGGAGATCATCGCGCACGAGGCGCAGAAGACCTCCGACCTGCTGATCGCGCCGACCTTCAACATCGGCATGGCGCAGCATCACCTGGGCTTTCCGGGGACGATCGCGCTTCGGCCCTCGACCTTCATGGCGGCGATCGGCGACTGGTGCCGCAGCCTGGGTCTCTACGGCTTCGAGAAGATCTATTTCCTGAACGGCCACGGGGGCAACGTCGCCACCATCGAGGCGGCCTTCTCCGAGCTCTACGCCGAGGCGACCTATGCCGGGAAGCCTCGCGGCTTCGCCTGCAAGCTGAAGAACTGGTGGGAGCTGAAGGGCGTCATGCCGCTGGCCAACCGCCAGTTCCCCACCGGCCACGGCAGCCACGCCACGCCCTCGGAAATCGCCGTCACCCAGTGGGGCTATCCGGACAGCATCAAGTCGGCCAACTACGCGCCGCAGATCGCCCCCACCGGCCCGATCCGCGAGGCGCTCGACTTCCGCGCCCGCTACCCCGATGGCCGCATGGGCTCCGACCCCGGCCAAGCTACCCCGGAAAAGGGCGGCGAACTGGTCAGGATGGCGGCCACGGGGCTCGTGGAAGACGTGGCCGCGTTTACCAACGAACCGATGCCGACGCTCTAGAAATTCCTCCCC
>JBOHKZ010000103.1:0-13872 GCA_050729355.1 Phenylobacterium sp.
ACACGGCGCACCCGGCCCGCTCGGAGGTGCTGCACATCCCGTCCGGCGGCGTACTGATCAACGGGCTGGCCTACGTGCCGGCCGGCGCCGGGCCGCATCCGACCGTGGTGCTGCTGCACGGCCTGCCCGGCAACGAGAAGAACCTCGACCTCGCCCAGGCGATCCGCCGGGCCGGGTGGACGGTGGTCACCTTCAACTACCGCGGCTCATGGGGCAGTCCGGGGACCTTCAGCTTCAAGGGCAACCTGGAGGACGCCAAGGCGGTCCTGGCCTATGTGCGCACGCCGAAGGTCGCCCAGGGCCTGCAGATCGATCCGAAGCGGCTGGTGATCATGGGCCACAGCATGGGCGGCTGGGTCACCGCCGTCACCGCCGGCCAGGACCCGGGCCTTGCGGGCGCGGTGCTGATCTCCGCCGCCGACATGGCGATCCTGCGGTTTGCGCCGCCCGACACGCGGCTTCGGACCGCCACCGAGAACATGGAGGCGCTCTCCGGCGTCACCGCCCAGTCGATGGCCGAGGAGATGACGACGTTGGAGATGGCCACGGGCTTCGCCGCCGCCGCGCCCGGGCTTTCGAAGAAGCCGCTCCTGGTGCTGACCTCCGACGATGGCCTGGCCGACGGCGCCGACACACTGGTCGCCAACATCCGCAAGGCCGGCGGGACGCAGGTCACCGCCGTCCACATCGCCACCGACCACAGCTACAACACCGCCCGCATCCGCCTGGAGACCGAGGTCCTGCACTGGCTGGCGGCGCTCAAATAGTATCCCAGAAAGCTGTTATCCCGGACGGCCGAAGAGCCGATCCGGGACCCAGGGCAGCCGCACTGCACTTGACCCTGGGTCCCGGCTCGCCGCTGCGCGGCGTCCGGGATGACAGGCTTTGAGTTAGGCGGGCGTCCTCGCGCGACCGTACCTCGACGCCAGCGCAGAGATGGTCTCGTCGAACTCGGCCATGGTCTCGGCGATCACCTGGGCGACCGGCTTGACGCTGTCGATACGACCGGCGACCTGGCCGGAGAGTGCGATCGAGGCCTCCATGTCGCCGCCAAAGTAGAGATCCAGGGCGTTGCCGAACTCGGCCATGATGTTCTCGGGCGGGGTCTTCTCGTAGGCGCTGGTCTTCTCCGTCCGCAGCGCCCGCAGGGCCGGGCCGGGGCCGAAGCGGTTCAGGAACACCGTGTCGGTCTCCTTGGCCGCGACGATCATGTCCTTCCAGTTCTGGTGCACCGGGCTCTCGGCCGCCGAGACCATCCGCGTGCCCATCTGGACGCCTTCGGCGCCCAGCGCGAAGGCCGCGGCCATGGTGCGGCCATCGGTGATGCCGCCCGCGGCGATCACCGGCAGGTCGGTCTTCGAACAGACCAGCGGCAGGAGGACCATGGTGGCGACGTCGCGCCCGTTCTTGAAGCCGCCGCCCTCGCCGCCCTCGACCACCAGCCCATCGACCCCGGCCTCGATGGCCTTCATCGCCGCGGCCAGCGACGGCACCACGTGGAAGACCGTCAGGCCCTCGGACTTCAGCGCCTCGCAGTACTTGTTGGGATCGCCGGCCGAGGTCGTGACGAACTTGACCCCCTGATCGGCGACGAACTTCACGATGTCCGGGTCGCGGACGAAGGCCTGGGCGACATTGATGCCCCAGGGCTTGTCGGTGAGGGTGCGCATCTTCTTCACCTCCTCCTTCACCTCGTCGAGGCGGCCGGAGGAGGTCTCGATGATCCCGAAGCCGCCGGCGTTGGAGACCGCCGAGGCCAGCTGCGCGCGGGCGATCCAGCCCATCGGCGCCTGGACGATCGGGTATTTCACCCCGAGCAGATCGGTGATGCGGTTCTTCATGGCGTTCCCTCGTTTTGCCCGATTATCGCCTGCTCACCTGAGGTCACCCAACACCTTCGTCATCCTCCGCGACCGGAGGATGACGACCGGTGGTGGGCCTACAGCCCCAGTCGGGCCGCGACCTCTTCGCCGATGGCCAGCGACGAGGTCAGGCCGGGGCTCTCGATGCCGAACAGCGTCACCAGCCCGTCGAGGCCGTGAATGTCCTGGCCGTCGATGCGGAAGTCCGGCTGCGGTTCGTCGGGGCCGTGCAGCTTGGGGCGGATGCCCGCGTAGTCAGGGGTCAGGGCGCCGTCCGGCAGCCCCGGCCAGAACTTGCGGATGTAGGCCTTGAACGCTGGTTCGGCCGAGGGATCGACGCTGTAGTCGAGGGTCTCGACATAGGTCAGGTCGGGCCCGAACACCCCCTGCCCGCCCAGGTCGCGGCGGTAGTGCGTGCCGAGCGCCCCGTGGATCGGCGGCGGATAGATCAGGCGGGTGAAGGGCGCCTTGCCGGTCAGGCGGAAGTACATGCCCTTGCCGTAATGGCCGGCGGGAATGAGCGCGGCCGGGAAGCCTTCGATGGTCGCGGCCACCGCCTGCGCCGAGAGGCCCGGCGCGGTGATCAGGTAGCGGCAGCTCAGGGTCGTCGGCTCCTCGCCGCCGGCCTGGACCGAGAAGCCCCCGCCGTCGCGCGGGCTCGCGCCCTCGAAGGGGGTCGAGAGTACGACGGCCCCGCCGGCCGCCTCGATCTCACCCTGCAGGGCGACAAAGTAACTGTGGCTCTCGAAGATGCCGGACTGCGGCGAGTGCAGCGCCGCCTCGACCTGAAGCTCCGGCTCCATGGCCAGCGCCTGGGCCTTGGTCAGTTCCTCCATGCCCTCGACATCGTTGTCGCGGGCCTGTTGCAGGATCTCCTCGAGGCGGGGGATCTCGTCGGCCTTGGTCGCCACCACCAGCTTGCCGCAGCGGTCGTAGGTGACGTGGTGCTTGTCGAGGAAGGGGTACAGCATCCGCCGGCCCTGGACGCAGAGCCGCGCCTTCAGCGAGCCGGTCGGATAGTAGAGCCCGCCGTGGATCACCTCGGAATTGCGCGAGGAGACCCCGTCGCCGATGACCTTGTCCTTCTCGAGGACGGCGACGGTCAGGCCGCGCTGACTGAGGGCGTAGGCGCTCGCGAGCCCCACCGCGCCTGCGCCCACCACTACTGCGTCGAAGTCGAACTCGGCCATCCACCCCGCCTAAAGCACAGGTGGCGGCTTGGGAACCTCGTCAGGCGCCCAGGAAGTGCAGCCGAACCGTCTCGCGGAACATCATGGCCTGGCGGCTGATGGCGCCTGAGTCCTGCAGCGTCTTGGCCAAGGTCATGCCGCCGTAGGTGAAGGCCAGGATGGCGTCGGCCAGGTCGGCGGTCTTCAGGTTCCCCTTCGCGGGGTAAGCCAGGGCGATCTCGTCCAGCCAGGCGATGAATCTCCCCCGCCATTCGAGCACGCTCTCAGCCGTCATCCGGCGCGTCTCGTGGTCGAATGACCGATCCTGGAAGGCCACCGTCGCCACTAGGCATCCCGGGTGCAGGTCGATCATCTGCTCCATCGCCTCGGCGTAGAGCTTCAGGAAGATCAGGAAGCTGTGAAGCGGGTCGTCGTTCAGATCGCGCGCTCGGACAGCCATGTCTTCGAGGAACGTTTCGTTCTCGCCGCGGTACCGTACGACGACCTGGCGCGCGAGGTCGTGCTTGTCCTTGAAGTGGTAGAAAAAGCCGCTCTTGGTGATGCCCGCGGCGTCCACAAGTTCCTCGATCGAGGTGGCGGCGAACCCCTTTCGGATCATCGACTCGTAGCCGAGGTCGAGCAGCCGTTCGCGGGTCCGCTCGCCCTTCGACAGCGTTTCGGACTGCACCGCGGGTGCAGTTTTGTCGTCGATCTGGCTGCGCATGCGCCAGGTTTCCTTTTTTCGAAGGCGCCAACATACTCAAAAACCGGCGGTTTCCACAGCGTTTGAAAACCGACCGTACGACGGCTAGAGCGCCGAATTGGAACGATTTACCCCTCTGCGTCCCAATGAGGAGACGATCGATGTCGGTTAGAGACCATCACGGACTGGAGTTGTCCGGCGCGAGCCAGCGGGCCGCGGAAAACTATCAGGGCGCGTTGCACGCCTACTCCTGCTACGCCGGCGACGCTCCGGGCCTTGTGGAGGCGGCGATCGCCGACAGCCCCGGCTTCGTCATGGCCCACGCGCTCAAGGCCTACATGAACCTGATCGGCGGCAACGCCGCGGCGATGATGACCGGGTTCCAGGCCTTCGAGGCGGCCAAGGCGCTGCCGGCCAACGAACGCGAACAGGGCCATGTGGCGGCGCTGGGCAGCTTCCTCACCGGCGAGGTCCACGCCGCCGGCCGCATCCTGGAGGACGTCGCCATCGCCAACCCGCGCGACGTGCTGGCGTTGCAGACCGGCCAGCTCATGGACTTCCTGACCGGCGATTCCCGCATGCTGCGCGACCGCATCGGCCGCGCCCGGCCGCAATGGTCGGAGGGCATGGCCGACTACCACGCCATCCTGGGCATGCACGCCTTCGGCCTGGAGGAGACCGCGCTCTACGACCAGGCCGAGGCGGCCGGGCGGCGCGCGATCGAGCTGGAGCCTCGCAACGGCTGGGCGCAGCACGCCGTCGCCCACGTGCTGGAAATGCAGGACCGCCGCGCCGACGGCGTCGCCTGGATGCGCGCCGACATCCCCGCCTGGACCGAGGAGAGCTTCTTCGCTGTCCACAACTGGTGGCACTTGGCGCTCTTCCACTTGGGCCTTGGCGAGACGGACGAAGTGCTGCGGCTGTTCGACGGGCCGATCTACGGCGCCCGCTCGGACATGGCGTTCGACATGGTGGACGCCGCCGCCCTGCTCTGGCGCCTGGAGCTGCGGGGGATCGACGTCGGCGATCGATGGAAGACGCTGGCCGATGTCTACGTCACCCAGCCGCGCGGCCTCTACGCGTTCGACGACGCCCACGCGATGATGGCGTTCGTCGGCGCCGGCCGGGAGGCCGAGGCGCAAGCGCTGCTCGACACCCAGGCCGTCGTGGTGGCCGGACCCGGAGACAACGCGATGTTCTCCGGCGAAGTCGGCCTACCGGTGATGCAGGCGATCCACGCCTACGGCCATGGCGACTATGCCCGGGCCATCGAGTTGCTGCGGGGGGTGCGGAACAAGGCCGCGCGGTTCGGCGGCAGCCACGCCCAGCGCGATCTGATCGACTTGACCCTCATCGCCGCGGCGGAACGGGGCGGCGAACGAAGCCTGGAGCAGGCGCTGCTGGCCGAGCGGGCGGCGGCCAAGCCGGCCGTTCGGCAAGGCGCCCCGCGACTGGCGGCTTAGAGGGTCGCCGGACCCCGATCTGCGGGAGCGACTATCTCCCGCAGGTCGGGCCGTCACCAGGTCTCGGCGAAGGGCCGGACCTCGGTCAGGAACGACCAGGCCGAACGGTCCTGGTGGGCGATGTGCCAGGCCTCGTCGGCGATCGCGGCCGGACGGATGAAGAAGTCATCGGCGGCGTCCTTGTAGCGCTCACGGGTCCACGGCACGTCGATAACGGCGTCGATCATCAGATAAGCGACGTGGAGGCCCTGCGGACCCATCTCGCGGGCGATGGACTCGGCCAGGATCCGCTGCGCTGCCTTGGTCGGCGCGAAGCCGGCGAACTTGGCCTTGCCCCGCAGCGACGAGGTGTTGCCGGTGACGATCAGCGCGCCGCCGCCGTTCTCGACCATCTTCGGCGCCACGCTGCGCGCCAGATGCAGCAGCGCCATGACGTTGACCTGGAAATTGCGCTCCAGCACGGCCGGCTCAATCTCCTGGAAGGACCCGAAGGCCCCGCCGACCGCATTGTGGATCACCACCTTGGGCGGGCCCGCCTCCGCCTCGATCTGCGCCAGAGCCGCACTCAGCGCCACTGGATCGGCCACGTCGCAGGCGACCGCGATGGCGTCCGGGAGCTCAGCCTGCAGCTTCGCCAGCCGCTCGCCGTCGCGGGCCAGCATGGCGACGCGGTAGCCGCCTTCGTGGAAGCGCCGGGACAAGGCCGCGCCCGTGCCGGGACCGACGCCGGTGATGATCGCCAGGGGCTTCATGAGCTCAGACCGCTTCGAGGATGGTGGCCACACCCTGGCCGCCGCCGATGCACTGTGTCGAGAGGGCGAAGCGCTTGCCCTCGCGCTTCATGATCTGGGCGGCCTTGGCCGTGATCCGAGCGCCGGTGGCGCCCAGCGGATGGCCGATGGCGATGCCGCCGCCGTCGATGTTGACCTTCTCCCATGGGATTCCGAGTTCCCGCACGCAGGCCACGGACTGGCTGCCGAACGCCTCATTGATCTCGACGACGTCGATGTCGTCGATGGTGAGACCGGCGCGGGCCAGCGCCTTGCGGGTCGCCGGCACCGGTCCCATCCCCATGATCTCCGGCGGGCAACCGGCGGAGGCCACGGCGCGGATGCGGGCCAGGACTTCGAGTCCGTTTCGCGCTGCATAGTCCTCGGAGGTGACCAGCGTCGCCGCGGCGCCGTCGGTGAGCGGCGAAGACGTGCCGGCCGTGACGCTGCCGTCCGGGCGGAAGGCGGGTTTCAGCCCAGCCAACCCTTCGAGCGTCGTCTGCGGGCGCAGGCACCCGTCGACATCCACGAGACCGGCGGGGGTCATCACACCGACGATCTCGTCCCTCAGCCGACCGCCGGCCTGGGCGGCGGCGGCTTTCTGCTGCGAGGCGAAGGCCAGCTGCTCCTGGTCGACGCGCGAGACGCCGTACTGCGCCGCGACGTTCTCGGCCGTCTGGCCCATCGAGATGTAGGCCTCGGTCAGAAGTTCGGCTTCGGGGAAGCCCTTGAAGCGGTGATTGGGCGAGAAGTTGAAGCCGCCCTGCGGCACGCGGGTCATGGACTCCACCCCGCCGGCGACGAACGCCTCGCCGGCGCCGATGGCGATCTGACCCGCGGCGATGTGGATGGCCGACATGGACGAGCCGCAGAACCGGTTGACGGTCATGCCCGCGACCTCGATCGGCAGGCCCGCCAGCAACACGGCGATGCGGGCGATGTTGTTGCCCTGCTCGGCCTCCGGATAGGCGCAGCCGAACACCACGTCCTCCAGGGTCGCCGGGTCGATGCCGGTTCGGGCGACCAGCTCCCTTACGACCAGGCCCGCGAGGTCGTCCGGCCGGACCTCGGCCAGCGCTCCCTTGCGGGCGAAATGAAACGGCGTGCGGACGTAACCCGCGATCACGGCTTGCTGCATATTCGAGACCTTCCAAGCGGCATTATATGATGATCATCATGTCATATGGGCGAACGCGTGAGCTTTGGAAGACCCGTCCTTCCGCTCCTTGCCGGGCTCGGCTAGCTTCGCTGCAAATCGAGGGGGACGCGCATGAGGGTGTTGGTTTCGGTGCTGGCGGCGGCCGCGGTGTTGGCGGCGGGCTCGGCCGGCGCGCAGGTGGCGCTGGACCCCGGCAAGACCAAGGGCGGCGTCGCCTCGATCCTGACCTGGACGCCCGAGCAGCAGGCGACCGGCTATCGCACCATCGAGAAGATCTTCAAGACCCACACCATCAAGCGCGGCAAGACGGTCCATCTGCTGCCGATGGCGGCGAAACAGATCGAGCCGACCTTCACCTACGAGGGCAAGACCTGGACCACCGACGAATACATGAAGGCCTACAAGGTCAGCGGCATCCTGGTGCTGAAGGACGGCCAGGTGGTGCTTGAGAAGTACGGCCTCGGGCGCAAGAACACCGACCGCTGGACCTCGTTCTCGGTGGCCAAGTCGGTGACCTCGACCCTGGTGGGCGCCGCCATCCAGGACGGCAAGATCAAGAGCCTGAACTCGCCGGTCACCGACTACATCCCCGAGCTGAAAGGCAGCGCCTATGAGGGCGTAAGCGTCCGCCAGATGCTGATGATGAGCTCGGGCGTGAAGTGGAACGAGGACTACACCGATCCCAAGTCCGACGTGGCCCAGGCCGGTGGCTCGGTGCTGGAGCCGGGCGTCAATCCGATGGTCAGCTACCTGCGCAAGCTGCCGCGCGCCAACCCGCCGGGGACCAAGTTCAACTACAACACCGGCGAGACCGACCTGGTGGGCGTGCTGGTCTCCAAGGCCACCGGCAAGTCGCTGGCGGATTATGCATCGGAGAAGATCTGGCAGCCCTACGGCATGGGCCAGGACGCGGTCTGGATGCTCGATCCCGGCGGCCAGGAGCGCGGCGGCTGCTGCATCTCCATGACGCTGCGCGACTACGGCCGGGTCGGCCTGTTCATCGCCGGCGGCGGCAAGGCGGGCGGCAAGCAGATCGTGCCCGCCGACTGGACCGCCGAGGCCACCAAGGTGCAGATCGACAACGGCAATCCGCCGCCTGCGGGCTACGGCTATTTCTGGTGGGTCCGTCCGAACGGGTCCTACGAGGCGGTCGGCATCTTCGGCCAGTCGGTGACGACGTTCAAAAGCGAGGGGCTGATCATCGTGGTCAACTCGGCGTGGCCGGCCGCGACCGGCAAAGAGCTCAGCGCGGCCCGGACCGCGTTCTTCGAAGGCGTACGCGCCGCGGTCAAGCAGTGAGGACCAGCCCGATGACCCTTTCCCGTCGTAACCTCATCAGCTTCGGCGCAGCGGCTGCGACGCTCAGCGCCGCGCCGGCCGCGTGGGCCGCGAAGGAGGCCTTCTTCATGAGCCACAAACTGCCGATCGGCCTGCAGCTCTATACGCTGGGCCCGGGCCTGGCCGCGGACCTCGACAACCAGCTGAGCCAGGTGGCCAAGACCGGCTACAAGACCGTCGAGCTGGCCGGCTATCTCGGCAAGACGCCGGCGGAACTGCGCGCCGCGTTCGACAAGGCGGGGCTTTCCGCCACCAGCAGCCACGTGCAGGGCCGGCCCAGCGGGACCGATCCCAGTCTGCAGGACGTCGACCGGCTGGTGGCCGACGCGCATGTGATCGGCATCAAGAGCTTCGTGCTGCCGATGTTCCCGATCCCGGCCCACATCGACATGACCCCGAAGCCCGGCGACGACCGTCGCGCGGTGCTGGCGAGGCTGGCGCAGCAGATGACGCTGGACGACTGGAAGGCCACAGCCGACCTGCTGAACACCGCCGGCGCCAAGATCCAGAAGGCCGGCCTGCGACTGGGCTATCACAACCACAACGTCGAGTTCGCACCGAGCGCCGGGACCACCGGCATGGAATACCTGCTCAAGAACACCGACCCGAAGCTGGTGCATTTCGAGATGGACGTGGGCTGGGTGGTGGCGGCCGGCCAGGACCCCCTTGCGCTGATCAAGGCGCACCCGGGCCGCTTCAAGCAGATGCACGTCAAGGACGTGCTGGCGACCACCAAGCCGAACTTCGTCTTCCAGCAGGACCCGACGGAGATCGGCTCGGGCATGATCGACTGGAAGAAGCTGCTGCCGGCCGCCTACGCCGCGGGCATCCGCGACTTCTTCGTCGAGCAGGAGGCGCCCTTCGCCAAGCCGCGGCTTGAGTCGATCCAGGTCAGCTTCAACTACCTGAACGGGCTGGTGGCGTAGGGGCCAGCCCCCCACAGACTGTCATCCCGGACGCCGCGCAGCGGTGAGTCGGGACCCAGGGGGTTCTGCAGTGGGCTTGGCCCCTGGGTCCCGGATCGGCTCTTCGGCCGTCCGGGATGACAGAGCCTATTGCCCCGTGGAGGCCGCAGGCGCCGGCGCCGGCCGCGCGCGGACCTTCTGCTGTTCGGGACCTTCGCTGCGGAACTGGCCCGCGCGGCCGAGGCGCGCGTTGCAGGATGGGCAGCGCACCACTTCGTCGTCGGCCGACGAGGCCGCGACCTCCACCAGGCCGCCGCAGGGCTTGCACTTCCACCGGCTCGGGGCCGGCGGCGGAGCCTTGGGCGCCGGCGGGTTCTTCAGGCTGAGGATCGGGCGGCGGGCGGGTTCGGTCATCAGGCAGACGCTGGCGGTTGGGAGGAGCGGCAGCAAATGAGCCAGCCGCGACCTGTATTCAAGGCCGAAGGCCAAATCGCCGCGGTCCTTCAGAACATCGCGTCAGGCCGCGGCTTCTTCTTGCGGGGCCGCTCCCACATCACGCCGGGGTAGCCTTTCAAGGGCGCCAGGGGCTCGCCGAGGTAGGTCCAGTCGGCCTGCTCCGAGAGGTTCATGTGGTAGCGCGGCTCGCGACCGGTACGCTCGGTGAAGATCGCGCGGGGGATGTTGACCATGGTCGGCGAACGGGCGCGCTCGTACAGCAGCGGGGTCCCGCACCGGGCGCAGAAGCTTCGCGTGGTCCCGGCCTCGGCGTCCTCGAACCGGGCGATCGCCGCCTCGCCTTCGAGCACCCGAAAGCGGCTGCGATAGCTCCCGACGTAGGTGACGTAGGCCGCGCCCTGCGCGCGACGGCTGGCGCTGGAGTGGTCGTGCCAGGCCCAGCGGGCCGGAACGTCGATCTCCAGCCGGACGGCGCCGCAGGCGCAAGCGGCGCTGGCATGGACCGCGGAGGCCTTGCGGGTCTTCGGCGGGGAACTGGCGGGCGGCATGTCGGACCTCGGATGCATTGGGGCGAACAATGCATCGTCCGGACCACGCGCGAAACCTACCGGGCGGCTGTCGCCTTGAGCGCTTCCTTGGCGGCCACGGACCGCTTCTTCTCTTCGACCACCAAGCGGTAGGCGACGTAGTATTTGTAGATGTTGCTCACGTAGGTGACGGTCTCGCGGCCGATGCGTTCCGAGGCGATCTGCTCCACGTTGCCGAACCAGATGTTGGGGTTGAGCCCGCGCTTCTCAGCCTCCTGCCGCAGTTGGCGAATGCGCGCCGGACCGGCGTTGTAGGCGGCGAACGTGAACAGCCCTTTGTTCAGGTCGTCCATCGGCTCGTCCTTGTAGTAGCGGTCGCGCATGAAGCGCATGTACTTCACGCCTGCGTGGATGTTGGGCTCCAACTGCTTGATATCGCCGACCTGCTGTTCCTTGCCGGTCGCCGGCATGATCTGCATGACCCCGATGGCGCCCACGGCGCTCTTGGCGTCCTGATTAAGCTGGGACTCCTGGTAGCCCTGGGCGGCCATCAGCAGGTAGTCCATGTCGTATTCGCTGCTGTACTTCCGGAAGAACGAGACGAGCGTCAGGAACTTCTCCCGCTCGGCCGCCGAGGTGGCGTCCTTGGCGAATTTCGTGCTCACCAGATAGCGATGCTCGATCATGTTGCCGAACGCGGTCCCGAGCCCGTAGTGGACGAGGAATTCGTTGAGCGCCGCCGTGAGCCGCGGGCTGTTCTTGCGGACCGCCACGGCGAGATTGCCGCCGGTGCGCAAGGTCACCGTGTCGTGCACCGTCAGGTCGGTGAAGGTCTTCTTCCAGAAGTCCGCCAGGTAGTTGTCGACGATGGTGGTCGGGATCAGTCCGGCGTTGACCATCTCGAGCAGGTCGTCGTCCTCCAGGTTCGCCGGTGCATCGCGGATGACCGCCGGCGGCTTGCCCTTCGCCTTCAGCCTGCCGTTCAGCGTCACCAGGCTGTCATGGTACTTGCTCTCCTTGCGCACCCACACGTCCTTGCCTGAGAGGTCGTCGGCCGAGGCGATCGTCGGGCCGCGCGGGCCGGTCACCACCACTTCGTTGACGTTCCGGCGCGTGGGATTGGTGAAATCCACGCGCGCCTGCAGCTCCGGTCGGACGGTGATCTGGGCGGCGACGAGGTCCACCTTGCCCTGCGTCAGCGCGTCCCCCAGCAGGTTGCGGGGCTGGGGCATGAAGACCACGTGGACCTTCGTGGCGCCGGTCGTCTTGAGCCGCTTGTTCAGCTCGTCCTCGAAGGCCTTCCCAAGTTCGAAGGCCGCGCCGCGCTGCACGCCGGCGTCGACAAAATAGTACGTGCGATTGAACGGGACCCCGACCCGGATCATGCGGCGCTTGATCATCGCGTCGAGGTCGCCGGTGAAGGGCTTGAACAGCATGCCCTGCACCGACTGCGGCAGCGCGGCCTCGTAGGGGGGCGGCGGCAGTGGGGCGTCGACCGGAGGAAGCGGCGCGACCGGCGGCGGAGCGGTCTGGACGACCACCGCCGGCGCCGGAGCCTTCTCGGCCACCGCCTTAGGGGCGGTGCGGTCGCAGCCGGCGATCAGCGTCGCGAACGCCAGGAGCGCGACGACGCCCAGCCATGCCGAGGATTTCCGCAGCCTCCGCCTACCATCTCCCTCAGCTTCACTTTGGACCTGAGCGCCAACAGGAGCATCAGGTGAAACCCGGGAGAACGCGTTCGGACACTGGCCTGGGGCCCGCCGGCGGAGGCGGGCCCGGCAGGCTCAGGTCAGTGCAGACCGCCGCTGGCGAGGAGCTTCTCGCCGGTCAGCCAGCGGGCGTCGTCGGAGGCGAGGAAGACCGCGATATCGGCGATGTCGTCCGGCTGGCCGATGCGGCCGAGCGGGGTCTGGGCGATGAACGCCTTCTCGAAGTCCGAGCCGGCGATGCCCGCAGCGTGGGTGCCTTCGGTCTCGACTCCGCCGGGATTGATTGCGTTGACGCGGATCTTCCGCGGGCCGAGCTCGACGGCCAGCACGCCGGTGATGGCGTCCACGGCGCCCTTGGAGGCGGTGTATACGGCGGACTCCGGCGGAAAGAGGCTGGTGACGACCGAGCCGATGTTGATGACGCTGGCGCCTTCGCCGAAATGCTTCGCCGCCGCCTGGGTGGTGAGCAGCAGGCCCAGGACGTTGATGTTGAAGGTCTTGTGGAAGTGGTCCTCTGTGATGTCTCCGATCGCCGAGAACTCGTAGACCCCAGCGTTGTTCACCAGGATGTCGAGGCGGCCATAGGCCTTGATCGCAGCGTCGATGAGGCCCTGCGCATCGGCCGCCTTGGAGACGTCGCCGCCCACCGCGATGGCCTTGCCGCCGGCCGCGGTGATGGCGTCGACCACCGCCTCGCCGCCCGCCTTGCTGGACGCGTAATTGACGATGACCGAGGCGCCTTGCGCGGCGAGCGCCTTGGCGATGGCGGCGCCGATCCCCTTGGACGCGCCAGTGACGACGGCGACCTTGCCGGTGAGCTTGGACATGTGGATTCCCTTTGAAAAAGCGGCGGGACCGGCCGGCGAGCGCCCCGATGGCGCAGCCTGTGGTTCCGAAGTTCGGGAAATTAGAACTATTGAACCGTCGTTCAAGAGGGCCTACCTGGAAATAGTCATGAGACCTCTATTTCATCCCTCGATCGACGACGTGCGGCTGGAGGCGATCCTGCATGCGTTGTCCGATCCCGTGCGGGTGCAGATCTTTTCCGACATCGCTGGCGCCGCGTGCGCGCAGACCTGCCAGGCGTTCACCAGCGTCAACGACCGGGTGATCCCCAAGTCGTCGCTGTCGCAGCATTTCAAGGTGCTGCGCGAGGCCGGCCTGATCCGCTCGGAGCGCCAGGGCGTCGAGATGCACAACACCTCGCGCTGCACGGAAGTCGAAGGTCGGTTCCCCGGCCTGGTCGCCGCCATCATCAACGCCCACCAGATCGAGGGACAGGGCAAGGCGGCGAGCGGATCCTAGCGAAGCCGCAAGGTCGCCCGATCAGACATGCACGCCGTAGGCCTTCAGCGCTTCCATGGCGCCGTCGAAGAGCAGGCTCATGCCCATGGTCGAGACGAAGAACCCGATGATCCGCGTCACGGCGTCGACGCCCTTGGCGCCCACCAGCCGCAGAATGTGCTGGGCGCGAAAGAGGCACAGGTAGGTCACCGCCATCGTCAGCAGGATCGCTGCGGCGATGGCGAGGAACGACGGCAACTCGGCCTTTGAATGTTTCACCAGCGAGGTCATGCCGATGATCGTGGCGATCCCGCCGGGGCCGAACATGATGGGCATCGCGAAGGGCACGAAGGCTATGTCCTCCGGCTGGTCCGACGCGCCTTTCGGCCCGCTGGGGAGGATCGAAGCCGGCCCGGAGAACAGGCTGAAGCCGATCTGGATGAGGATCAGGCCCCCTGACATCCGCACCATGCTCAAGGGGACGCCGAAGATCCGCAGGATCAGGGTCCCGAAGATCAGGAAGAAGA
>JBOHKZ010000104.1:0-2443 GCA_050729355.1 Phenylobacterium sp.
AATCCACCATTTGTGGATCCTCCCGCACCGCCTCGGCCAAAAACTCCAGCACCGTCCTCACCCTTAGCGGCATGTTGCGGCGGGAGGGATAGACCAGGTTGATCGGCAGCCTTGTCGGTGGAAATTCCGGCATCAGGCTGATCAAGCGTCCTGCCTCGATGTCGGGGCAGGCGAGGATATGGGAGAGGATGGCGAGGCCGCCGCCGGCCAGGGCGGCGCGGTGGACGGCGACGGCGCTGTCTGCGGTCATGCGCGGTGCGATGCGCAGCTTGATATCGTCGGCCCCGTTGGAGAAGGACCAGAACCGGCCGTCGCCCGCGCGGGCATAGCAGATGCAGTCATGGGTGGGGATATCCTGCGGCGCCACCGGCGCAGCCCGCCCTTCCAGATAGCTGGGAGCCGCCACGAGGAAGGCCGTGGTCCAGCCGATGCGGCGGCCCATCAAGCTGCTGTCCGCCACAGCGCCGAGGCGCACTTCGAGGTCGATGCCCTCTTCGACCAGATCCGAAGGTGTCTCGCGGAAGATCAGCTCGACGGACAGTCCCGGATGGCTACGCAGAAGCGCCGCGAGGCGGTCGCTGATGTAGAGCCCGAGTGGGGCGGGCAGGCTGATCCGCACCTTTCCCGACACCGCCCGCTCGGAGCAGGCGGTCTCTCCCAGCGCCTCGACCGCTTCGATGACCCGCAATGCCATCGGGATCATCTGCTCGCCCTCGGCCGTCAGGGCCAGCGCGATCGTCGTGCGGTGGAGAAGCCGCGTGTTGAGATGAGTTTCCAGCGCGGAGACCTGCCGGGAGACGGCCGGCTGCGTCAGATTGAGGTCGATGGCTGCCGCGGTGAAGGAGCCGGTCTCGGCCACCCGCAGGAACGTGCGCAACGCCGATATAATATCCATCCCCACCCTCCATACTTTTCAACATAGGCCTTATGTCCGCAACTTAGGCGGGAAGCGCTTTACAGTCCAGCTATTAAGGATATTTTATATCCATAAGGATGTTTAATATCCTTAATAGGGAAGGGACACATGACACAGCGCCTGAACTACGCCCAGCAATCCCCGGAGCTTTTCAAGAAGCTGTCGGACCTTAGCATGGCCCAAAAGGGCAGCGTCATCGAACAGAAGATCCAGGATCTCGTTCACATCCGGGCCTCTCAGCTCAATGGCTGCGCCTTCTGCCTCGACATGCATGTGAAGGAAGCCAAGATCCACGGCGAGAACGAATTGCGGCTCTATCACGTCACCATCTGGCGGGAATCGAACCTCTTCGTCCCCCGCGAGCGCGCCGCCCTGGCCTGGACCGAAGCCGTGACGAAACTGCCGGAAGGCGGCATTCCCGACGAACTCTACGAGCGCGTGCGCGGCCAGCTGTCCGAGAAGGAGGTCTCGGATCTCACCTTCGCGATCATGACCATCAACGCCTGGAACCGCGCCGCCATCGCCTTCAAGTCCGTGCCCGGCTCGGCCGACAAGCTCTATGGCCTCGACAAGGCCGGGCTCAACTAAGCGATTCGCCCTGAGGACCCATCAAGGGATGCACGTCCGCATGGGCGGCGGCGAACGAAGACATCTTATGAAAATCGTCATTTCCGGTGCAACCGGCCCGGCCGGTTCCAAGACCGCGCTCAACAGGAGGCAGACATGAACCTACACAATACCTCACACCCCGGTAGGCCGGCACCCGAAGAGCTGGTTCCGTCGCGCTACGCGGTGCGGATCGGCGAGATTGACGTGCTGGTGATCAGCGATGGGGTGCTACCGCTCCCAACCGCGATGTTGGGCCACAACGCCGACCCGGCCGCCCGGGCCGCCTGGCTGGGCGATATGTTCCTGCCGCCGGATGCCTTCGACTGGGCGCTGAACGTGGTCGTGGTGCGTAGCGGCGGGCAGACCATCCTTATAGACGCTGGGCTAGGATTGGACCCGGACTTGAACTTGCCGCGGGCCGGGCAGTTGATGAAGCGACTGGAGGCCGCCGGCATCGATCTTGGATCCGTGACCGACGTGGTGCTTACCCACATGCACATGGACCACGTTGGTGGGCTGCTCGTCGACGGGGTGAAGGAACGGTTGAATCCGGACCTGCGGATCCATGTGGCAGCCGCCGAGGTCAAATTCTGGGAGTCGCCTGATTTCTCCCACGTCTTGATGCCGGCGGGCTTCCCTGACGCGCTTCGGGCGGCGGCCAAGCGGTTCAGCAAAGATTACCAGAGCCAACTGCGGCTGTTCGAGGATGAGCATGAGGTGGCGCCGGGCGTGGTCGTCTCTCGTACCGGCGGCCACACCCCTGGGCACAGCGTGGTCCGCGTGGCCTCAGGCAACGACCGTCTGATGTTCGCCGGCGACGCCGTGTTCGCGGTCGGGTTTGACCACCCCTACTGGCACAACGGTTTCGAACATGACCCCGAGGAGGCTGCCCGCGTTCGGGTCCGGCTTTTGCGGGAG
>JBOHKZ010000105.1:0-2154 GCA_050729355.1 Phenylobacterium sp.
CCGCCGCGATGCTGGGGGCAGACGCGCCGCGGCGCGCGGTCGGACGGCGGGGGGCTCTCCCGCTAGGCCGGTTGGACGGCCGACATTGCGGTCCGTCGCCGGCGAAGGGTCGCGCCAAGCGCGCCAAAGCCGAAGAGCATCAACGCCCAGGTCGCCGGCTCGGGGACGGCCTGTAAGGTGGCGTTGTCGGGGGCGAAATCGGCGATCTGGGTGTTGTTGCCGCCGACGCCGTTTCGCGGCCAGAGGTTCCAGCCGTACTGCCCGGGCGCGAAGCCGGTCGTGGGCAGCAGCGACAGCGGGACAAGCACGCCGAGATCGGCGCCCGAAATCGTCGTCGCCAGCGTCTGGCCGCCGAGGGTGGCCGCGCCGGTCTTCTGGACCACGAAAACCTGGTTGAAGATGACGTTGCCGTTGCCGGTGTCGGGATTGCCGCCCGCGCCGAAGGGGTGGTTGACGCCTGTGCCGGTGTTGACGCCGAACACGTAGAGGCCGGCCTTGGTGGGGTCGATCGCGCCGGCGAAGGTGGCGTTCAGCGTGAAGAGGTTCGTGGCGCCGTCGAAGGTGACCGAGAACTTGGTGACGTCGAGGTCTGCATCGTGGTTCCCGGCATAGGTGCCCAGGAAATCTCCTGTTGGATCGACCACACTTCCGGCGTGGGCCGCACCCGCGGCGGCCAGAGTGAGAATCGCTCCGGCGACCAGCAGACTTTTGCGCATGTCAGGGCTCCTCAGAGGGTTGCTCGCGAGGCGCCCCACGAAGTGGCGCCGCGGTGTTCATTCCGGCGCGCGTGAAAAAGGTTCATTGGCCGCGGCGTGATTTCGGCCCGGCCAGATAAGGCGATTGTGCTTTGAACCTTTTGCAGCCCCGGCGGCATAAACGGCGAGACGCGAAGGAGGCAGATGCTTCGCAGGGGTGGCCAGGTACGTGATCGGCGCGATGCGGTTGTCCGCCCGCTCGTGCTGGATGAAGCGCGCCTGATCGCCCGCATCGCCACGCAGGACCTTCGGGCCTTCGAACAACTCTACCGGATCTACCACCCGCGGCTGACCCGGTTCCTGACCAATATTCTGCGCCGGCCGCAGCTGGTGGAGGAGGCGGTCGATGACGCCCTGATGGTCGTTTGGAAGCGGCCCGAGGGCTACAACGGAGAGAGCAAGGTTTCGACCTGGATCTTCGCCATCGCCTACCGGACCGCCCTGAAGGCCAGGTCGCGTCAGGACGAGCCGGTCGAAGACCCGCAGGCCTGGTCACGGGCGAGCCCCGAGGCCGGACCGGAGCAGGAGTTGGGCAACCGGCAGATCCAGGAGATCCTATCCAACGCCATGGGACAGCTGTCCGCCGAGCATCGCGCCGTGGTCGACCTCACCTATTTCCACGAGGCAGGCTATCGTGAGATCGCTGAAATCATGGATTGCCCCGTGGGGACCGTGAAGACCCGCATGCACCACGCCCGACGCCACCTGAAGACCATGCTGGCCGACAAGTTCGGGACCGACTGGCGATGACAGCGCGGCGGGGTGGCTTCAACCCATCGGACCGGGACGGCCACGGCGAGTTGCGCGAGCTCCTGCCCTGGTATGTGACCGGCCAGCTGGACGAGGCCGAGGCGGCGCGGGTCGAGGCGCATCTGGACGGCTGTGACGAGTGCCAGGCCGAGCTGCGCTTCGAGGAACGGCTGGAGTCCGAGGTGGCGCGCCTGCCGCTCGAGGTCGAGGCCGGCTGGGAACGCATGCGCCGGCGGGTGGAAGCCGAGCGGCCGCGACGCCGCCGCGTGATGCCCGATTTGCGGACGCGCGCGCCGTGGCTCGGGTGGGGCGTGGCCGCGGTGCTGATGCTGGGCCTGGGCGTGATGGTTACGCCGTCGATGCGCCCGACGCCGACCCCTGACGCCTACCGCACCCTCGGCGCCGCTCCGGCGGCGGCTCCCGGCAACATCGTGGTGATCTTCCGCCCGGACACGACGGAGAAGGCGATGCGCGAGGCGCTCAAGGCGAGCGGCGCGCGGCTGGTGGACGGGCCGACGCCGGCCGACGCCTATGTGCTGCGGGTCCCGGCGGCCCAGCGGGACGCGGCGCTGTCGAGCCTGCGGGCCCGCCGCGAGATCGTGCTGGCCCAGCCCGTCGACAGCGCCGGAACGCCCTGATGGCCTGGCTT
>JBOHKZ010000106.1:0-7492 GCA_050729355.1 Phenylobacterium sp.
CATCGGAACCTCTGGTTGAGAGGTCGATACTTCCATGGGCGGCCGGGTCTGCCAAGGCGCCGCTTGCGCGCGATCCTCTCCGCGCTCAGGCCGGCCACCGCGCCCGCAGCGCCTGGGCGATGGTGCCGTCGTCCAGCCAGTCCAGGTCGCCGCCGACCGGCACGCCGCGGGCCAGCATGGTCACCGAGACACCGGTCGAGGCCAGGCGGTCGGCCAGGTAGTGGGCGGTGGTCTGGCCGTCGACCGTGGCCGGCAGCGCCAGGATCACCTCGCGCACGCCGCTCCCCGCCGCCCGTTCCACCAGCCCGTTGACCCTGAGCGCGTCGGGCCCCACGCCGTCCAGCGCCGAGAGCAAGCCCCCCAGCACGTGATAGCGGCCGCGGAACGCGCTCGCCCGCTCCATGGCCCAGAGCGCCCCCACCTCCTCGACCACGCAGATCAGCGTCGGGTCGCGGCTGCGGTCGGCGCAGATCGCGCAGGGGTCCTGGGTGTCCAGCGAGCCGCACTCCGAGCAGGTCTTCACCCGCGCGTTCGCCTCGGCCAGGGCGTCGGCCAGCGGACCGAGCAACTGGTCGCGCCGCTTCAGTAGCGCGAGCGCCGCGCGCCGCGCCGAGCGGGGGCCCAGCCCCGGCAGTTTCGAAAGCAGGCTGATCAGCCGTTCGATTTCAGGTCCGGCTGAAGCGGCCAGTAGGGTCTCCGTTGGTCTATACGGCGTCGACTGAAGGTAGCAGAGTAGCCGCCATGAAGGGTACGCCGCCAGCCCTCGACGACGCTGTGTTCCGGCCCCTAGGTGAGGCCGAGGGCCCGGCTCTGCAACGCCTGCTCGAACGGTGCGCCGATTTCGAGGTCCTCATGCGCGGTTCGCCGCCGGCCGCCGAGGCCGCGCAGGAGCTGCTGGAGGCCTGCCCTGCCGGCCATCCCCTACAGAAGAAGCTGGTGTTCGGCCTGGAGCGCGACGGCGAGCTGATCGGCGCGCTGGATCTCCTGCGTGACTATCCGGAGACCGACGACTGGTACCTGGGCCTGCTGCTCTTCGAGCCACAGTCGCGCAGCGGCGGGCTGGGCGAGCGGGTGGTGGCGGCGCTGCGCGGCTGGATCGCCGACCAGGGCGGCCGCGCGATCCGCCTGGCCGTCCACGACATCAACGAGGACGGCGCCCGCTTCTGGGTGAAGATGGGCTTCCAGCCCTGCGGCACGGCGGTCCAGGAACGCGACGGCCGCACCGAACCCGTCACCCGGATGGAACTGCGGCTTTAGGCCAGCATCCCCCTGCTCTCAAAAGGATGTCATCCCGGACGGCCTGCAAGGCCGAGCCGGGACCCAGGGCGGCCACACTGCATCGGCCCCTGGGTCCCGGCTCTCCGCTGCGCTTCGGCCGGGATGACGGAAATTTTTGCTGTTAGCTCACCGGCGCCCGGGTGGCCTGGGTGAACACCACCCGCCACTGGCCGCGGCGCTTGGCCCAGACGTCCATGAACCGCAGCCGCGCGGTGAACGGCTTGCCGCCGTCGGTCCCCTTCAGGGTCGCCACGCCGCCCAGCAGCGCCACGTCGCCCAGCACCTTCTCGACCGGCTCCTCCACCGTGAACGGCTCGATCCTGAACCCCGGCGCCACCGAATCGGCGATGAAGCTCTTCTTGTCCTGCACCTGGCCGGACGAATTCTGCAGCACGTAGTCGTCGGCCAGCAGGCGCTCCAGCTCGGCCTTGTCGCTCTTGATCTGCGCCTGGTCGTAGGCGTGGGCGGCGGCCGCCAGGTCCGGCGGCAGGGCGGCGGCCGACGCGGAGCCCGCGGTTAGCAGCACGGCGGCGGCGATCAGGGCGCCTCGCATCAGAATTTCGGCATCCCGGGCATGCCGGCCAGCGGCCCGGCCGCCTTCTGCATCAGCTCCGCCTGGCGCTGGTCGAGCTGGCGCTTGGCGTCGGCGTGGGCGGCAGCCACCAGGTCGCCGACCATGTCCGCCTCGCCGGGGACCATCAGGCTGTCGTCGATGTCGACGCGCACGATCTGGCCCGTGCCCTGCAGCGTCACCTTGACCATCCCGTCGCCGGCCTGGCCCAGCAACACCAGCTGCTCCAGCTCCGCCTGGCTCGCCGCCAGCTTCTCCTGCATGGCCTGCGCCTGCTTCATCAGCGCGCCGAAGTCTTTCATGGCCTGGTCCTTCTTCGCAAATTTCCCGTCATCCCGGCCGCAGCGAAGCGGAGAGCCGGGACCCAGGAGCTAAGCGCACTGCGGTCGCCCTGGGTCCCGGATCGGCTCTTCGGCCGTCCGGGATGACACAACTGGGGTTCCGGCGTCAGTCCTCGTCGTCGTCATCGCCCGTTGCGTCGTCGGCCGGCGCGGCGTCCGGGACCGGCAGGGTGCGGATGCCGACGATCTCCGCGCCCGGGAAGGTCTTCATCACCGCCTGCACGAAGGGGTCCTGCTCGACCTCGGCCCGCGTGGCCCGCTCCTCGCGCTTCTGGCGTTCCCAGAGGCTCTCGGCCCCGCCGCCGCCCTGGGCCGCGATCAGCCAGCGCTCGCCGGTCCATTCCTTCAGCCGCCCCACCAGCCGCTGCGCCAGGTTCACCGGCGCGCCGGGCGCGGCCTCATACTCGATGGCGCCGGGCCGGAAGCTGATCGGCCGCACATAGCGCTCCACGTCGAGCTTCAGCGCGATGTCGCGCCGCTTCTCGATCAGCGCCATCATCTCCTCGAAGGTGTTCAGCACCGCCACCGGCTCGGTAGAGCCCGGCTGGGTCTGCGGCGCCGCGAAGCCCCGCGCCATCGTCGCCTGCCCGCCGCCTGACGCCACCGCGCCACCGCCTCCACCCGAAGGCCCGCCGCCCTGCGGAGCTGGACCGCCGCCCGGCAGCGCATCCCCGGCCTGCAGCCGCTTCAGCGCTTCCTCGGGCCCCGGCAGGTCGGCCGCATAGGCCAGCCGGATGATCGCCATGTCCACGGCCGCCGCCGCATCGGGCGCGCGCCGCACTTCCTCGTAGGCCTTGAGGATCAGCTGCCAGAGCCGCGCCAGGATGCCGGGCGAGACCGCCGCCCCCACCGCCGCCAGCCTGGCCGCCTGCTCCTTCGGCATGATCAGCGCCTGCGGACCGATCGCCTTGGCCACCGACGCCCCGTGGGTGTGGTCCAGCAGGTCCAGCATCACCTGGTCCGGGTTCGCGCCATAGCCATAGAGCGTACGGAAGGTCTCGATCGCCGGCCCCGCCTCGCCGCGCATGATCTGTTCAAACAGCGAAATGGTCTGCGCCCGGTCGGCCAGGCCCAGCATGTCGCGGATCGTCGCCGCGGTGACCGTCTGGCCGTGCTCGGCCTGGACGATGGCCTGGTCCAGCATCGACTGGGCGTCGCGGACCGAACCCTCGGCGGCCCGCGCGATCAGCGTCAGCCCCTCGGCCTCCACCCGCGCGCCCTCCGCCTCGCTGATCATCTCCAGGTTCTTGATGATCACGTCCGGCTCGACGCGCCGAAGGTCGAACCGCTGGGTGCGCGACAGGATGGTCACCGGCACCTTGCGGATCTCGGTGGTGGCGAAGATGAACTTGGCGTGCGGCGGCGGCTCTTCCAGCGTCTTCAGGAGCGCGTTGAACGCCCCCGTCGACAGCATGTGCACTTCGTCGATGATGTAGACCTTGTAGCGGGCCTCCACCGGCGCGTAGCGCACGCCATCCAGCAGGTCGCGCATGTCGGCCACGCCGGTGCGCGAGGCGGCGTCCAGCTCCAGCACGTCCATGTGCCGGCCCTCGATGATCGCCTTGCAGTGCCGCCCCTCGACCCGCAGGTCCAGGGTGGGCTCATGCACCGTGTCGGTCTCGTAGTTCAGCGCCCGCGCCAGCAGCCTGGCCGTCGTGGTCTTCCCGACGCCCCGCACGCCCGTCAGCATGAACGCATGCGCGATCCGCCCCGAGGCGAACGCGTTCTTCAGCGTCCGCACCATGGCCTCCTGGCCATAGAGGTCGTCGAAGGTCCTGGGTCGGTACTTCCGCGCAATGACGGTGTAGGCGGCCGATGAGTCGTCGCTCAGCGTCGGCTTGCCCGAAACCGCCGCGGCCGGCGCCTCGCCGAAGATGTCCTGCGCGTTCGGGTCGCGCTCCGCCGGCGCGTCGTCCTCACGCCAGGGCGGCCCCTCGTCGCCAGCAGGATCGTCTACGTCAGCCATGGCGCCAATGTAGGGGGGCGGCCCATCCCCGCGAAGAGTGAAACTTCAAGGTGGCGCCATTCCTCCACGCCTTTCCCTACCTCCCCCTCCCGCCGCTATCGTGGGGGAGGTGATAGCCTCGCCGCCATCCTCAGCGCCGCACCCGCTCCAGCCGGATCGACCAGTCCGTCACCCCGGCCGGCAGCGGCCTCGGATAGAGCGTCAGGCGGTCGCCCGAGAGCTCGAACCGGCGCTCCCGCGAGGTCCCGGTGCTGTTCGGCGACATGGTGATCTCCAGGTCGAAGACGATCACCTGCCGCGGCTCGTCCACCCGGTAGCGTCCGCAATAGATCGACGTCCGGTCGAATATCGCCCGCGCCTCGGCCTCGGTCGGCGCCGCCGCGGCCCAGCGCGGCCGGGTGGTGTCGTTGAACGCCGTGCAGACCCGCCCGCTTGCGCCATCGTAGATCATGTAGCCGGCGGGCCTTGGCCCCAGGTCCGGGTCCGGCCGCACCGTCCCGTCCGCCATCACCTGCCGCGTCTCGACCAGCCGCCAGGCGCCCGCGAGCCCCGCGGCCCCCGTCTGCGCCGCCGCCGGCATAGCGATCGCAAGCGCCGCCAGCGCCCCCGCCAGAACCCGCTTCATCACCCCGCCCCCGAAGAGCCGACCGCCCACGCGGCCGCACCCATCAGACAGGACCGCCCGAAGCCGCGATAGCAAAGACTGATTGTGGGGGTGGGTGGAGACCGAACGGCAACCCAGAGCGAAACTCGTTGTGGCTGCTGCCTTCCGGCCCTGACCAGGTTGGCGAGGCGTCCGTCCGCCGCCGATCTCCGCGGCGGTATATGCGGGTTTGGGGGTCGGGAGGCAAGTGCCGTGCCTTCCCCTGGGGAGGGACGCGGCCTACTCGCCTCCTGGGAGAGTCCTTCGCGCGCTTGGGGAAAAATACGGCATAACACTGTTCTCACAAGGAGCTGGCCGATGCGAATTCCCCGCGGTCTGGTTGCTTTGGTTCTGGCGGCAGGCCTGGTCCCGGGCCTTGCGCACGCCGAGTTGATCTATGGTCTGACCGCCGACAGCCGGATCGCGACCTTTGATTCCGCGACCCCGGGATCGGTCGCCTCCTCGCTCGCGATCACCGGCCTGCAGGGCGGCGACGTGCTGGTCGGCATCGACCTGCGGCCTGCGGACAATCTGCTCTACTCCGTCGCCACGAGCGGCAACCTCTACCGGCTCGACTTGTCCGGCTCAGGCTATGCGGCCGTCCTCGTCGGCAATATCGCGGTCGGCCTTACGGGGACCAGCTACGGAATCGACTTCAATCCCACGGTCGATCGTCTGCGCCTCATCGACAACACGGACCAGAACCTGCGCATCAACCCGGCGAATGCGGTGACGCTTACGGACACCCCGATTGGCGGCGGGTACGACATCGTGGGATCCGCCTACACGAACAATTTCTCGGGGGCCGTGTCGACGGTGCTCTACGGGCTGGACGCCGCGGGCGACCAGCTGCTGCGCGCATCAAATCCCAACGGCGGCGTGTACTTCTCGGTCGGCCCGCTCGGCATTGCGCTGGACACCAGCAACGGGGTCGGTTTCGACATTTCGGGCTCGACGGGCGACGCCTACTTCAACTCCGGAAGCTCGTTCTATTCCCTCAACCTGGCGACCGGCGGGGCCACGCTCATTGGTTCACTGGGGAGCGGTGCGTTGGTGGGCCTGACGGCCTACGCCGTTCCCGAGCCGGCGACCTGGGCCCTGATGATTGGCGGTTTCGCGCTCGCCGGCCTTGCGCTGAGAGGCAGACGGCGCGCGCTCGGCGCCTGATCCACGCTCTGCCACCCGGGCGGGACTAGTCGTGCGTCGGGACCGGGGAGATCTCGGTGAGGGTCTCGCCGCCGCAGCGGATCACGACCTTGTCGATCGTCCTTGAGGTGTCGGGGACTGTCACAAACGCCTTCTGTGTCGTGAGCACCTGGCTGGCCGGACCCGTGGGCGGCGTGACGACTAGGTCCAGCGTCACGATCTTGGGGTTTATGTCGACGGCCTTGCGCGACAGCTCGACCTTGTAGCCGGCCGTGCTTGTGACCACCAAGCTGGAGACGCTGAGCCTCGGCCGCTCGGGGGGCTGGGCGTTCACCGAGGCCTCCCACCCGTAGGCGTTCATGATGCTGCAGTTGGTCGGGATGACCGCCTGGGGCGGAGCCGGTTCGACCGCGACGGCCGGCGCAGGCTTGGCCTCCTCGGTCTTGGGTTGGCAGGCGCAAAGGAAGACGCTCGTCGCCACGCAGACCGACGGCGCCGCAAATCGCTTCAGCATGTTCAGAACCCCCAGGTTCGATTAGTTGCGTTCTGTAAACCATGCACCTGGGGTTGCATAGCTTGTTCTGTTTCACGGCCTCGTTCCGAGCCGCCGCGCGCTCACCCCTTCATCAGCCGGCGGCGATTGGCGCTCACCTTTCGCCGGTAGTGCGCCAAGGTCCGGGCCGAGGCGGTGGCGGGATTCATGCCCAGCCCGCCGGTCAGGGCGAGGGCCTGCAGGGCGAGGCCGGCGTCGATCTTCTCCTGGACCATCCGTTGCGCCTCGGCCTCGCCCGCCGCGCCGCCCTGGGCGATCTTCATCGTGCGCAGGCCGATCACCGTCGAGGCTTCCAGGCCAAGGCGCCAGGCATCGAAGCCGATGCCGATCCAGGGGTTGGCGCGGGCGCGCCTCACCGCGGCCTCGGCCGCTCGACGGCGGAGGACGCGACGGCCGAGACGTCGAGGATATAGAGCGTCAGCCCTCTAGCGTCGGTGACCGTCAGCTTGAAGGAGCGGTCCTTCCAGAACTCCTCCGGGTCGTCCTTGAGCACCTCGGCGAGGATGACCACGGCCTCGTTTCGCGCCGCGTGGACATCGATCAGGTCCGTCCCCTGCTCGTCCTGCTGGCAGCGGCCGTCTTCGGTGTGGAAAAAGAACTTCGGCATACCGACCCAATGGCGGGACGCCCCCGATGTTCCGCAGATAGTCCGTTAGCCCGGCGACCACTCCGCCGGCGCCATCTCGAACCCCTCGAAGCGGAACCCCGGCACGACCACGCAGGCGACCAGCGACCAGCCGTCCGCACCGGCCTCGGCCGCCTGCCACTCGCGCGGCGCCACCACTTGCTGCTGCATCTGCCCGGTCAGCGGATCGGGGCCCAGCCGCACCTCGCGCACGCCGCCTTCGCCGGCCTCGCCCGCCGCCAACCGCAGCATCAGCGGCGCGCCGGCCTGGAAGAGCCAGAGCTCGGTCGCATCGATCCGGTGCCAGTGAGACCTCTCTCCCGGCTCCAGCAGGAAGAGGATCGAGGTCCCCGCGGCCCTGCCCGCCTC
>JBOHKZ010000107.1:0-3919 GCA_050729355.1 Phenylobacterium sp.
CAGTTCGACTATGTCGGCGGCACCCACACGACCGTAAGCCCGATAAACGGCTTTAACGATACGACGGCCGTCCTCAACGCCACCACGACCAACAGCATCGCTGGCGGCAACTTCGTGGGCCTGGACGGCGACCAGGGCGACGTGGGGCTCGGCATCCCGAACGTGCAGGGCAGCATCTCGCAGCTGATCAACGGCCTGGTGGTCGGTGAGCACTACACGCTGAACTTCAGCTGGGCCGCGGCCCAGATGGCCAACCGCCTCGGCGCGACCTCTGAACAGCTCCACATCACGTTCGGGGGCGAAACCCGCGACACCGCCATCCTCGGGATCCCGCAAGGCGGCTTCTCGGGCTGGCAGAACGGTTCGTTCAACTTCACTGCGACCTCGAACTCGCAGCTGCTGACGTTCCTGTCGGTTGGCACGCCCTCCGGCCTGCCCCCGATCGCTCTGCTCGACGGCATTTCGCTGACGATGGTTCCGGAACCCTCGACCTGGGCGATGATGCTGATCGGCTTCGGCGGTATCGGCGCGATGATCCGTCGTCGTCGCCATATGCTGGCCACCGCCTGACTTCTAAGGCGACTACAGACTTGCTCGGCTTGTAACCGGGCCGAAAAGGGAAGCCGCGAAAGCAGCTTCCCTTTTGCTGTGCGGAATTCGCCGGCGCCAGGGATCTGCGCGCCGGCTGGGGAGACGTAGGAGAGGGCGGGGTCAGGGCCGCGAAGCGACCCCGCAAGGGTGCTCGGGCCGGCGGTGCAGCTCCCGCTAGAGGGGAATCGAGTTGAAGCTTCGGCGTGAGTACGATTAAGGTAGAGCTAATTGTAGTGGACAGACTGAACATCAGGGGATGGTGGAAATGCGAATGAAACTCCTTTCGACGATTGCGGCGGTTGCCGCGGTCGCCGCGATCGGCACGAGCGCGAATGCCTTCGAGCTGGTGACCAACGGCAACTTCGAAGCTACGACCTACACCCAGAACACCCAGTTCGGCGGCATCTCCGGCAGCACCTACGTGGCGAGCCAGGGCGTGACCGGGTGGACCGGGGCTGGCGGCAACGCCCTCCAGTTCTACTATTTCGGCGGCACCCAAACGACGGTCAACCCGATCGAGCGCTTCGGTGACGCGAACGACGTCCTCAACGCCACGACGACCAACAGCATTGCTGGCGGCAACTTCGTGGGCATGGACGGCGACCAAGGCGACAACGTCGGCACGCCGAACGTTCAGGGCAGCATCTCGCAGCTGATCAACGGCCTGGTGGTCGGTGAGCACTACACGCTGACCTTCAGCTGGGCCGCGGCCCAGATGGCCAACCGCCTTGGTGCGACCACGGAACAACTGCACATCACGTTCGGTGGCGAAAGCCGCGACACGGCCATCCTCGGGATCCCGGAAGGCGGCTTCTCGGGCTGGCAGAACGGTTCGTTCAACTTCACTGCGACTTCGAACTCGCAGCTGCTGACGTTCCTGTCGGTCGGCACGCCTTCCGGCCTGCCCCCGATCGCTCTGCTCGACGGCGTTTCGCTGACGATGGTTCCGGAACCTTCGACCTGGGCGATGATGCTGCTCGGCTTCGGCGGTATCGGTGCGATGATCCGTCGTCGTCGCCAGACGCTCGCGACCGCCTAACTTAAGGCCACTACAGACTCGCTCGGCTGCTAGCCGGGCCGAAAGGGGAAGCCGCGCAAGCAGCTTCCCTTTTTGCTGTCTGGGTGCTGCGCCGCCGCGCCCCGGCGGCCTTAGCGCACGGTCCCAGCGTCTCCAAGGACGCAGGGCAGGGTGCGCGCCATGATGGCGAGGTCGAGCCAAAGCGATTGGCGTTCGACATATTCCAGATCGAGCGACACCCGTCGGCGCACGGCCTCGGGGGTGTCCACCGGTCCGCGCGAGCCGTTGACCGCCGCCCAGCCCGTCAGGCCAGGCTTCATCCGGTGGCGGTGGGCGTAGGTTTCCACGAGCTTGCTGGCCTCGCTGCCCCCGGTGAGCATGCCGATCGCGTGCGGGCGGGGCCCGACCAGGGACATTTCACCCCGGATGACGTTCCAGAGCTGCGGCAGCTCATCGAGGCTGGTCTTGCGAATGAACCGGCCGACGCGGGTGACCCGGTCGTCGTCGGCGGTCACCTGGCGACTTGCGGAATAGTCCGAGGCCTCGACGCGCATCGAGCGGAACTTCCAGACCAGCACTTCTTCGTTGAGGTAACCGTGGCGGCGCTGCTTGAAGAGCACCGGACCTGGGCTGTCGAGGCGGATGGCGATGGCGACGGCCAGCAACAGCGGGGCCAGGGCCACGACAGCGGCGAGACTGAGGATCAGGTCCACGGCCCGCTTCAGCATCGCCCGCGTCACCCCACGGCTGGCGCCGGCCAGGTGGGCCAGAGGCATGTCGAGGAGGCGTTCGTGGGCCGCCTGCTCGCCGGCGGCGTCCTCGTTCTCCACCAGGAGACTCACCGCGTTCGGCAGCGGCGCCAATTGGGCGATCAGTTCTGCGATGCGCGCCGTGGCGCCGGGCGGCACCGCCACCACGATCCGATCGACGTAGGGCAGCAGGCGATGGGAGACCATTGCGGAGGTTCGTCCCAGGACCGGGACGCCGCAGATGTGCTCCGGCCGGCGCGCGCCGCTTCGGTCGTCGAAGACGCCCAGGATGTTGACGTCGCGGCTGGAAATGGCGGCGTTGATGAGGCGCTGGGCCGAGGGGGTCGCGCCGACGATCATCAGATTGGGCGTGAGCAGCCCCTGGCGGCGCAGCCGGTGGATGTAGGAGAACCACGTGGCGTGGGAGGCGGTCAGGACAGCCGCGGCCGCCAGGCACCAGTCGACGATCTGCAGGACGTTGGACGCCCGCTCCGCCGGCGCGACGAAGTGCGCGAACGTGAGCAGGAAGAGACCAGACCCGCCGACGGCGCCGATCACCCGATAGATGTGCCGGTGGATGCGTTCGCGGGCGCCGAGGTGATAGGCCTCGAAGCTGACGAGCGTGCCGGCGGTCAGGATCGAGCAGGCGGCCAGCATGGCGAGTACAAGGCTGCTCTCGCCCTTCGTCCAGCTGGAGGCCATCAGGGCGGCAAGCAGGAGCACGTCGGTGGTTTGCACGAGGCGAGTGAGCGTCTGGCCGCCGAGGCGGGAGCGGGCGCTGGCTAGCCGATTTGGCCGCAGGGGTCCGCGGCGGTGCTGTGACGGCGCGGAACCGTCCTCGCTCGCGTCGTAGGGCATGGGAATTCTTCCGCCTCTTGTCTGAGCGCGGACCATGCAACAGTGGGCTTAATTAAGCGGTTAACTCAGCCCGCTCAAACGCCGTCCCGGCCGGAGGGCGGGTTGCGGCGCGCGGGGGCGAAGGCAGGCCGATCGCCGCCACCCTCGGAAGGGCGCAGGTCCTGAAGCCGGATGCCGCGCGAAATCGAAGCCTGGCGGATACGGGCCAATTGGACCGAGACCGAGCCCCTCTGCGCCATCAGCGCCGAGATCAGGTCCTCGTTGAGGTCGAAGGAAGCATAGAGATTGCGCCGCGCACGGCGCTCCGCCCTGATCGTCGCCGACACGCAGGCGAACGCAACGACGCCCAGCATCAATCCCGTCGATAGCAAGATCCACAGCAGCATGCAGGCCCCAGGCTAGGGGAAAGGCGTTACGAGCGCCTTGCTGAACTGTATCGAAATGGAACAGCAGAGGTTGGCGCAACAGCCACGCTGCAACCGGCACGCCGCAAGTTGAGCCCGGAGAATCGGGCCCCGACGCAGGCGCCTCGGACGAGGCTGCGACATATCGGCCCCGCCTCGATTCCGCCCCAGCCGGCCCGCAGATCGACGTCGCGGGCTCAACCAATTGGCAAGGGGCCGGCCCTAGTTTCCCGCGAACTCTCAGGAGCTTTGCATGTCGCGTACCCACCTCCTTGCCACGGCAGGGCTCCTAACCCTAT
>JBOHKZ010000108.1:0-4435 GCA_050729355.1 Phenylobacterium sp.
TACGCCAAGGGCGGCTACATGAACCCTGACGCCGAGCGCCATCCGGCCACGGCGCACATGTTCATCATCAACCCGCTCTCCGGCCACGGGACCGACAACCTCTTCTCCACCCACCCCGCCACCGAGAACCGCGTGGCGGCGCTTCTGCGGCTGGTCGGGAAGACGGCCGCGCCGACCTCGCGGTCCAGCCGGACGGCCGTGCCGGTGACGGAGAGCTCACGCGGTCCGTGGGGCTAGGGCTCGAAGCTTCTCCTAAACACGTAAAATTTGTCATCCCGGACGGCCTGCAAGGTCGAGCCGGGACCCAGGGGCCGCAACGCGATGGCCCCTGGGTCCCGGCTCTCCGCTTCGCGACGGCCGGGATGACAGTTCAGGTTGGATGTGGCGGGCTGACGGCTAAGGTTGGGCGTGGAGCGGAGCTACTACGTCTACATCCTGGCGAGCGTGCGGAACGGCACGCTCTAGTCGGCATGACCAGCGACCTGGCCGGCCGCGTCTATCAGCACCGCGAAGGACAGACGCCGGGCTTCACATCCACATACGGGCGTGAAGATGCTGGTTTGGTACGAGGTGTTTCCGACCGCCGACGAAGCCATCAGCTCTGAGAAGCGCATCAAGCGTTGGCGACGCCAGTGGAAGCTGGAGCTCATCGAGAAGATGAACCCCCTGTGGCTGGACCTCTATTTGACGCTCAACGAATGAGGTGGTCGGGGGTTAGCTGACCGCCAGCCCCTCCAGGTTGCCCTCGGCCCGCCAGGCCTTGGCCAGTTCGAAAAACGCCACCGAGCCTGGGCCGTAGAGGCCGTCGAAGAGGCCGGCGCCTTCTCCCGGGCGGCCCTCGCCGTTGTAGTAGCCGGGCGTGCAGTCGGCGCGGAATTGCAGGTTCTGCAGGGCGTTGTCGCGAATGGTCTGGACCCACTGGGCCTCGCCCTCCGGGGTCGGCTCGACGGTCTTGGCTTGGCGCAGGTTCGCCTGCCGCACCACCTCGGCGACGTGCCGCGCCTGTTCGTCCAGCATGTGCGGGAAGTTCGGGGTCAGGGTGTTCTGCGTGATGCCCACGTGGAAGCAGTTGGGGAAGCCGTGGCTGTAGAAGCCATGCAGGGTCTTCGGACCGCTGCCCCAGTGGTCGGTCAGGGTCTTGCCGTCCTTGCCATAAATCTCGAACCCGGCGCGGCGCGTATAGGCCGTGCCGACCTCGAAGCCGGTGGCGAAGATGATGCAGTCCACCTCGTACTCGACGCCGTCGAACACCAGGCCGGTCTCGGTGACCCTGTCCACGCCGCGTCCCAGGGTGTCCACCAGGGTCACGTTCGGGCGGTTGAAGGTCGGCAGGTAGTCGTCGTTGAAGGTCGGCCGCTTGCAGAACTGCCGATACCAGGGCTTCAGCGCCTCGGCGGTGGCGGGGTCCTCGACCAGCGCGTCCACCCGCGCCCGCACCTGATTCATCTTGCGGAAGTCGGAGAGCTCCATCTCGCGGCCCAGTTCCTGCGGCGAGAGGCCTGAGCCCTGCGCGGCCCGCGCGGCGACGGCGGCGCCCAGGTTGCGGATGATGTCGGTCCAGCCGTCATTGACCAGGTCCTCGTCCTGGTGGCCGCCGGCAACCAGGGTGTTGAAGTTCTCCATCCGCCGCTTCTGCCAGCCGGGCGTCAGGGTCTTGGCCCACTCCGGATTGGTCGGCCGGTTGCCGCGCACGTCCACCGAGGACGGGGTGCGCTGGAACACATAGAGCTGGCCGGCCGTGCGGCCGAGGTGCGACACGCACTGGATCGCCGTCGCCCCGGTGCCGATGATCGCCACCCGCTTGTCGGCCAGCTTGTCGAGCTCGCCGCCTGCCGAGTCGCCGCCGGTGTAGGCGTAATCCCAGCGGCTGGTGTGGAAGCTGTGCCCCTTGAAGCCTTCGATGCCGGGAATGCCGGGCAGCTTCGGCCGGTTCAGCGGGCCGTTGGACATCACCACATAGCGCGCGGTCATGCGGTCGCCGCGGTTGGTCGTGACCAGCCAGCGCGCCTCATCCTCGAGCCAGCGCAGTTCGGTGATCTCGGTCTGGAAGCAGGCGGCGCCATAGAGATCGAAAGTCTCGCCGATCCGCCGGGCGTGCGCGCGGATCTCCGGGCCGAAGCTGTACTTCTCCCTCGGCAGATAGCCGGTCTCTTCCAGCAGCGGCAGGTAGATGTAGCTCTCGATGTCGCACTGGGCGCCGGGATAGCGGTTCCAGTACCAGGTGCCCCCGAAGTCGCCGCCCTTCTCGATGATCCGGATGTCCTTGACGCCGGCCTCGCGCAGCCGGGCCGCGGCCAGAAGCCCGCCGAACCCGCCGCCGATGATGATCACGTCCATGGCGTCGTTCAGCGGCGCCCGGGTGAACCCCGGCTCCACATAGGGATCGTCCACGTAGTGGCGGAAGTCGCCCTTCGCCTCGACATACTGGCCGTTGGCGTCGGGCCGCAGCCGACGGTCCCGCTCCTGGCGGTACCGCTCGCGCAGCGCGTCGGGGTCGAAGTCCAGGGCCTGCGGTTCGAGGGCGTCCAGGCTCATCGCGATCTCCCTATGTGAATGGCGATAAGTGAACGCCCGCCAGGACGGCGAGGCAAGGGCGAGTTGGCCCTCAGTGGGCCGGCGGCGGCCGCAGCCCGTCCATCAGGATGTCGATCAGCCGCTTGGCGCTGGCCTCCCAGCCGGGGCTGTCGGAGCCGTAACTGAAGCCCACCAGCGCGCGGAGCAGGTCGTCCGGGTCCACGTCGGGCCGGATGTCGCCGGCCTCGGCGGCGCGCACGATCATCGCCCGCAAGGTGTCGGTGATCCGCGTGCCCGACGAGGCGTAGAGGTCCGCCGAGTCGCTCACCATCGTCGCGACGGCCGTGGCGATCACCTTCTTGGTGGCGATGTAGTCCACCAGCAGGTGCATCCACGCATGCAGCGCCTTGCCCGGGGGCAGCGTCGCGGCGAGCTGGTCCCCGGCCTCCGCGAAGCCCTCGAGTTCACGGCGGTAGACCGCCTCGATCAGCGCGTCGCGGGTCGGGAAGTGGCGGTAGAGCGTGCCGATCCCCACGCCGGCGCGGCGGGCGACCTCCTCCAGGCTGACGTTCGGTCCCGCATCGGCGAACCCGGCCTTCGCCGCCTCCATCAGCCGCTCGCGATTGCGCTCTCCGTCGGCGCGCGGTTTCCGCACGATGTATACTCCTCGTCGAACGCCCCTTGTTAAACGGAGGAGCCCTCCGTATATAAGCCGGAGACACCCTCCGTTTATTCCCTCGGCGCGCTTTTGGCAACGTGCGCGCCCATTCCCCAAGGAGCTGAACCATGGCTGGACCCTTCGGAGCCACCTCCACCACCGACGACGTGCTGGCCGGCGTAGACCTCAGCGGCAAGCGCATCCTGGTCACCGGCGTCTCGGCCGGGCTCGGCGTCGAGACCGCCCGGACGCTCGTCGCCCACGGCGCGCAGGTTGTCGGCGCCGCCCGCGACCTCACCAAGGCCAAGATGGCCACCGAGCCGGTTCGCGCCGCGGCGGCCAACGGCGGCAGCCTCGAGCTCGTCGAGCTGGACCTCGCCTCGCTGAAGAGCGTGCGCGCCTGCGCCGACGCCCTGGTCGCGGCCGGCAAGCCGTTCGACGTGGTGATCTGCAATGCCGGCGTCATGGCCACCCCGTTCGGCAAGACCGAGGACGGCTTCGAGACCCAGTTCGGCACCAACCACCTGGGCCACTTCGTCCTGGTCAACCGGATCGCCTCGCTGATGAAGCCCGGCGCTCGCCTGGTGAACCTCGCCTCCTCGGGCCATCGGTTCTCCGACGTGAACCTCGAGGACCCGAACTTCGACACCACCGAATACGCGCCCTTCGTGGCCTATGGCCGCTCGAAGACCGCCAACATCCTGTTCGCCGTCGAGTTCGACCGCCGCCACAAGGCCAACGGCGTCCGCGCCGTCGCCGTCCACCCGGGCGGCATCCAGACCGAGCTCGGCCGTCACATGACGCCTGAGGACATCCAGGCCCTGGTCGACTCGATCAACGCCGCCAACCCCGGCGCGGCGAACTTCGAATGGAAGACGATCCCGCAGGGCGCGGCCACGTCGGTCTGGGCGGCGGTCGTCGCCCCTGCGGACCTGGTCGGAGGCCTCTATTGCGAGGACTGCCACGTCGCCGAGCCGCAGGAGAGCGCCGACATCCGCGCAGGCGTCCGCGCCTACGCCCTCGACGCCGAGCACGCCAAGGCGCTCTGGGCCAAGAGCGAACAGATGGTCGGCGAGACCTTCAGCTAGCTCGGCGGTTCAATCCCAAGGGCTTGTCATGCCGGGCGCAGCGAAGCGGAGACCCGGGACCCAGGAGCCGCGCTAGGCAGGGAATCCCAGCCGATCCACCAACGCCTTGAAGCGTGGGTCATTACGGATCGGGTCGAGGAACGGATCGCCGCGCAGGAGCGTCAGGCCGGGGTCC
>JBOHKZ010000109.1:0-4574 GCA_050729355.1 Phenylobacterium sp.
CTACAACACCGAGGCGATCCACCTGACGTGGCACGCGAAAGACTTCGACATCAAATACATCACCGGCGGCGTGAACTATCACTACGTGCTGACCGGTCCGGACCAGACCGCCGGCGGAAACCTCGGCAACGCCTCGGTAACGCCCATTACGGCCTACACCCTGGCCAGCGGCGCCAACGTGTTCCCGCAAGAGACGTTCAACTATAGGGAATACAATCAATTCTGGAGTCACGAGGTCAATATCGTCTCCACATGGGATAAGCCTCTGCAATACGTGCTGGGCGGCTATTACTTCAATCAACACATCAATCAGCCGGTCTATGCACAACTCTCGCAGCAGCGCGAGTGGAACGGGCCGTTCCTGGCTCCAGGCTTCTTCTGCGCCGCTACCGGAGGGGTTTGCGCGCCTGAGACGGCCAACCTCCGCTTCGATAACCAGCCGCGCTCGGAGGCCACGTCCTACGCCTTCTTCGGGCAGCTCGACTGGAACGTCACGCCGGAGTGGAAGACCACCCTGGGGCTGCGCTACTCGCACGACCGTAAGCAGGGCACGGAGAAGGTCCGTATCCTCTGTTGGGGCGCGGCGACCTGCTATGGCGCGCCGGGGGAAGCCTTCGGCGCCAACATTCCGGTGGCCGATATCACGGCGGCGTCGGTGTTCATCCCTGCGCCCGGCGACCCCTTGCCCCGAGGCATCACGACGCCGACAACCTTCGATCCCGCGACCGGCCTTGCTCAACGCGACTATGACGCGACCTGGCAGGCCACCACCGGTACCGCGGGCATCGAGTGGCAACCGGACGCCGACACCAACGCCTACTTCAAATATAGCCGCGGCTATAAGTCGGGCGGCTTCTACGTCGGGATCGTCACCTTCCTCGCGCCTGACGCCTACGCCCAGAAGGAGTCGGTGGATTCCTTCGAGGTCGGCCTGAAGAAGAACTTCGGCCCCACCATCCAGACCAACCTGGCGGCCTACTACTACAAGTACGACAACCTGCAGGTGCCCATCTCGGTGTTCTCCGGGTTTGGACAGATCGCCACGAATTTCTACAACGTGCCCAAGTCGATCTCGAAGGGCTTCGAAGCCGAGATCACCTGGCTTCCCATCGACAACCTGCAGCTTCTCCTGAGCTACTCGTACAACGACGCCTACGTGAAGGAGGGTACGGCTCTTGATACGGCCGATCCGACCGGCACCCAGCCGGGCGCCTCGCCCATCGGTCCAGCGGTGGCCTGCACGCCGGACCTGGCGGGCGGCCCGCCCTGCGACGCGTGGGTGGGGATCCTGCAGCGCAGTCAGGACCTGCACGGCAACGCCCTGCCCAACGCGCCCAAGAACAAGCTGGCCCTGAACGCCAACTACACCTGGCGCGAGGTGTTCGGCGGAAGCCTGGTCGGCTCGGTCAGCTACATCTATCGCGACATCCAGTACGGGGCGTTGTTCGAGCGCAGCTACAACAAGGCCCCCGACTGGAGCCAGGTCGATGCCCGCGTCACGTGGACGTCGCAAGACAGCAAGAACCGCGCGATCGTCTTCGTGAAGAACGTGTTCAACAACCTGCAGTACGACGCCGGCGCGGTCGGCTCGCGGTTTGTCGGCGCCAACATCAATCCGCTGACCGGCGCGCCTGTGCGGGTCGATCAAGGCATCTTCAGCACCTACTCGATTGCGCCGCCGCGGACCTACGGCGTCGAGTTCCAGCACAAGTTCTTCTAGGCGTCCGCCAGGCCTTGTTCCACGGCGATGGCCAGGTCCAGCGCCCGGATAGCTTCCTCGGCCGTGACGATTGGCCGGGGCGCTTCCCCGCGAACGGCCTTCAGGAACCCCTCGACGCTCGCGCCAAGGGGGTCCTTGGCCGCGGGCGTGTCGGCGAAGTCGGAATTAAGAGTGAACGGCGTGGTGTTCCGGAAGGCTCGGGCGAGGAAATCGATCTCAACCTCGCCGGACGGATAGACGACACGCATCGTGCGTTTGCGTTCCGGCGCCTGACGCGAGACGTCGAAGATGGCCGTGAACCCGTCCTCGAAGCTGACCTCCGAGCGGGCCACATCCCAGACGCCGTCGATGCGCATGCCCTCGCCCTCCGCCGTCACCGGCTCGGCGCCCGAGATCGACAATGCAAGGTCAAGGTCATGCACCATCAGGTCCAGCACCGCGGAGACATCGCGGCTACGGTCGGACGGAGGCCCATGGCGCCACGCTTCCAGCAGCAGCGGCTGTTCCGGCACGTCGAGCAGGCCCATGGCCCGGAAGATCACCCGTTCCTGGTGTCCACACGCGACCACCAGACCCTTGGCCGAGGCGGCGGCGCGCACCCGCTCGGCGTCGGCGACGCTCACGGCGATGGGCTTTTCGATATAGACCGGCTTGCCCGCCGCCAGCACCGCCAGCGCCTGCTCGGCGTGGAAGGTGGCGGGCGAGGCGATCGTCACCACGTCCACCGCCTCAAGAAACTCTTGCATCTCGTGGAAGCCGCGCCCGCCCAGCGGCATCGCGACCTTGGCGGCGCGATCGGGGTGGGTGTCGAGCACGCCGGAGAGCACCACGCCGGGCAGGTTGGCGTACTGGCGCGCGTGATAGCCGCCGAACACGCCGGCGCCGATCACGCCGCCTCTGAGGGACTCAGCCATGCCAGATCAGGTCTCCGAGTTGGGTCCGCCGCCTAGCAGGTCATCGCCCTCGACGCCACCCGGACGCCCGCGCTAAACATCTGTTTGAACGGACCTTCAGCGTCCGCAGGAGCAAACGCCATGACCACCGTCCGCGAGATCCGCCTGAAGAGCCGCCCGTCCGGCCTGCCCACCCACGAGAATTTCGACCTGGTCAGCGTGGAACTCCGCGACCCCGCCGCCGGCGAAGTCCAGGTGCAGAACCTCTGGATGACGGTCGATCCCTACATGAGAGGGCGGATGAACGACGTCCAGAGCTACAGCGCCCCCTTCGAACTCGGCAAGGCGCTGGACGGCGGCGCGGTGGGCCAGGTGGTCGGCTCCAACGACCCCGGTTTCAAGGTCGGCGATCTCGTGCAGTCCGGGTTCGGCTGGCGCGAAGGCTTCACGGCGTCGGCCAAGGCCGTCCAGAAACTCGACCCGCGCGGGCTGCCGGCCCAGACGTTCCTTGGGGCGGCCGGGATGCCCGGTCTTACGGCCTACGCCGGCCTGTTGCGCGTCGCGGCGCTGAAGGACGGCGACGTGGTCTTCGTCTCGGGCGGCGCCGGCGCCGTGGGCTCCATGGTCTGCCAGATCGCCAAGGCCAAGGGCCATCGGGTGATCGCCTCGGCCGGCGGCGCGGACAAGGTCGCGTTCCTGAAGTCCATCGGGGTCGATCACGCTATCGACTACAAGGCCGAGAAGGACCTGGCCGCCGCGGTCCTGGCCGGAGCGCCGGACGGGATCGACGTCTATTTCGACAACGTCGGCGGCGCGCACCTCGAGGCCGCGCTGGCGACCGCCAAGCTCTTCGCGCGCTTTGCCATCTGCGGGATGATCTCGATCTACAACGCCACCCGGCCCGAGCCGGGCCCCAGCAACCTCGCCCAACTGATCGGCAAGAACATCCGAATGGAGGGCTTCATCGTCTCGCACCACTGGGACATGATGCCGGCCTTCCTCGACGACCTTTCGGGGTGGGTGAAAGAGGGCAAGGTCACCTGGAAGGAGACCGTCTTCCAGGGCATCGAAAAGGCGCCCGACGCCTTCATCGGGCTCTTCAACGGTGAAAACCTTGGCAAGATGCTGGTCAAGCTTGCCTGATTTGATTGGCCGCTCCGGAAGCAGGGGCTAGAAGGCCTCGTCCCCTATCCGGAGCCTGCCTTTGCCGCGCCTCTTCAGCGCCTATGTGATTGTCGACTGGAGCGCCGCGTCGAAGCCGACGACAGGCGCCGATTCTGTCTGGATCGGCGTCTTGAAGCGTGACGTGCGCTTCCGGATGGCCTTCGAAAGCTACAACCCGCCCACTCGCGGCGAAGCCGAGAAGCGCCTGGCGCTGATCCTCGACGACCTGAAGAAGCGTTCCGAACGCGCGCTGGTCGGGTTCGACTTCCCACTGGGCTTTCCCCGGGGATTCGCGAGCGCCCTCAAGCTGCCGGGCGACCAGGCCTGGCGCGCGGCCTGGGACCAGCTCGACAAGATGGTCAAGGACAAGGCCGACAACACCAACAACCGCTTCGGCGTGGCCTCGGAGATCAACCGGCGGCTGACCGGGGGCCCTTTCCCATTCTGGGGCTGCCCGCCGCGCGACACGCTCACGACCCTGCAACCCAAGAAGACCCGCAACCACGGCCCGGACGATCTGCCGGAGTTCCGCCACGCGGACCTGGCGGCCAAGGGCGCGTCCTCGATCTGGAAGCTCTATTACAACGGCTCCGTGGGCGGTCAGGCGATCATGGGCATTCCCGCCGCCCGGCGGATCAAGCTCGCCCGCGGCGAGGCCGTGAAGGCCTGGCCGTTCGAAACCGGCTTCAAGGCGCTGACGGAGGCGGATCTGGCCGGCGTCGACGTGGTTCTCGCCGAGGTCTACCCCTCGATGATCAAGGCGCCGGCCCTGCCAGGCGAAGTGAAGGACCTAACCC
>JBOHKZ010000110.1:0-3887 GCA_050729355.1 Phenylobacterium sp.
CCCAAAGACCCGCGTCGACATCGCGGCCTAGGCTATCAGGAACGCTTCGAGATCGCGGTTCACCTGCGCCATGTGGGTGACGAAGAGCCCGTGCGGCGCGCCGGCGTAGACCTTCAGCTCCGCGCCCTTGATCCCGGCCGCCACGCGCCGGCCGGTGATGTCGAGTGGCGCCGAGGCGTCCTTGTCGCCCTGGATGACCAGGGTCGGACGGTCGATCCGCCCCAGAGCTGGCCGCAGATCCTTCTCCAGCACGGCGCGGAAGGTGGCGATCGCCACGGGCGCGGGCGTCGTCCGCAGCTCGTCGCACAGCCAGTCCATCATCGCGGGCGAGGTATCGGGCGTGAAGAAGGGCGCCTTGTTGGCCTCGATCCACTTGGGGAAGTCCTGGGCCCATTCCGCCATCCGGGCGTCGTGATAGGCCCGCGGCGCGCCGTACGGGTTGTCGGCGGTCTTCACCAGATAGGGCGCGGCGGGCGCGAGCAGGGCGATCCCGCCGATGCGCGCCGAGCCGTGGCGGTCCAGGTAGTGGATGATCTCGGCGCAGCCCATGGAGTGGCCGACCAATGCCACATCCCTGCCGCCCAGGCGCTCGACCACCATCGCTAGATCGTCGGCGAAGGTGTCCATGTCAAAGCCGGTGCGCGAGACGTCGGAGCGGCCGTGACCGCGGCGGTCCAGGGCGACACAGCGCATGCCCTGGTCGCTGAGGTGCGCCACTTGATAAGCCCACATGGTGCTGGCCAGCGCCCAGCTGGCGACGAACACCACGGGGCGGCCTTCACCCCAGTCGCGGATGAAGAGGCTGGTTCCGTCGCGGGCGCGGACGGGACCGATGGCGGAGGCCCTGGCCTGGGCGCGAGGCGGGGCGACGGCGGCGAGCGCCGGGGCGGCGAGGGCGGCGGTGAGGACCTGGCGTCTGAGCATCGGGATGTCTCCTGTTGGCGAGCCCAGGAAACTCCGTGCCGGTAGGCCGGTCGATTACGCGGGAGGTAGTGCCGCGGCCATCGCCTGCAGCGCCTCGGCGGTCGCGGCGTCGGCGGGGAAGAAGGTCTCCAGCGTCAGCTCCGCCAGGGTCACGTCCACTGGCGTTCCGAAGACGGTGGTGGTCGAGAGGAACGACAGGACCTCGTCCCCGCGACGCAGCTGGAGCGGCAGGGCGATGCTGGAAAACTCGTCCATCGGGGCGCGGGCGCGCAACGGGTTGGCCGTCGGGTAGGCGCGAAGCTCGGTCAGCAGTTCCGCCAGTCCCCTGTCGGCGGTGATCTCCACCTCCCGGCGCAGGCGCTCCAGGATGTGCGCCCGCCAGAGGTCGAGGTTGGCGATCCGCGGCGCCAGCCCGCGCGGATGCAGCGAGAGGCGCAGGACATTGATTGGCGGGCGCAGGAGGTCGGGGTCGGCGCCGGCCATCAGCGGCCCGATCATCCGGTTGGCGGCGACGAGGTTCCAACTGCGGTCGACAACCAGCGCCGGGAACGTCTCATGGCCCTTCAGGATCAGGTCGACGGCCTTGCGGGCGTCGGCGAGCGCCGGATCGTCCAGGCTGCGCTGCGGGAAGACCGGCGCGAAGCCCGCGGCGACCAGCAGCGTGTTGCGTTCCCGGAGCGGCACGTCCAGCCGATCGGCCAGGCGCAGAACCATATCGCGGCTGGGCTGGGCGCGCCCCGTCTCCATGAAACTCAGGTGGCGGGTGGAGATCTCAGCCTCGAGGGCGAGGTCCAGTTGGCTCATGCGACGGCGCTGGCGCCAGTCGCGCAGATGGTCGCCCACGGCGCTGGGAGATGCGGTCATGGCGCGAGGCTAGCGCGCCGCGATCGGCTGTTCCATGACCTCGCAGGTAATGGCTATTCGCGCAGCAGCGGCAGGCTGAGCCCCGACACCGGGCGCGCACCGAGGATTTCTCGCCGGAATCGGTAGAGCTCCGCGGGGCGGCCGCCCGTCTCGGCGTCCATGCGCCCGAGGCCCTCGACCAGGTCGGCGCGTTCGAGGGCGCGGCGGAAGTTCTGCTTGTGGAGGGGGACGCCGGCGATGGCCTCCACGGCGCGCTGCAGCGCCGAGAGCGTGAAGGCGTCCGGCATCAGCTCGAACACCACCGGGCGGTACTTCAACTTGCCGCGCAGGCGGCTGACCGCGGTGGCCAGGATGCGGCGGTGATCGGAGAGCATGGGCTCGCCCAGCGCGGCGGTCAGGGCCGGGGGCAGGGCGGGCGAGGCCTCGCCACGGTCCCGGGCGGCTTCCTGGGCCAGGCCGGCCTCGTAGAGCAGTTCGTAGCGCTCCAGCACCCGCTCCTCGTTCCACGGCGCGCCGTCGAGGGCGAAGAGCAGGCGGGCGCGGCTCATCCGCTGGGCGTCGCCGTCGGCCCAGCGGCGGAGCGCCTGCTCGATGGGGGGCAGAGCCTGGGGACGGCCGTCGCGCCAGTCCTCCCAGGGAAAGAATCGGGCCCAGGAACGCCATTCCGATCCCGGCGCGTGGGTGTCTTCGGCGGCGGCGGCGAGGGCGAGATAGCCCACCGAGATCACCCGCGAGGCTTCCGACTGCGCACCCATGTCGGCCAGCGGCGCGTCACGGCCCTTGTCGCCGAAGGTATAGAGCTGCTCGACATAGCCCAGGTTGAACCGGGTCTGGGCCGTCACGAAGGCGCGCATGGCCAGTTCGAAGGTGCGATGGCCTTCGGGATCGAACGGACCGAACGGCAGCCCCTCGTGGCCATCAGGCTGAGGCCGCACAGTCAGCACCACCGCCTCGCCCTCGCGGATCGCCACCACCACGGCGGAAAGGCCAATAACCACCGCCGTTGCCGGGCCCTGGCCGCTCATTCGGTGTCGAACGCCGCGTCAGACACGGCCTTGTAGCCGGCGGCCTCGGAGAGAACGACGTAGCGCTGGATGTAGCGGGCCTGGGCCGCGGCCGGCGGCAGGGGGTCGATCAGCAGGGTGTAGCCGACCGGCGGCGGGTCGAAGAACGCCACCGATTCCTCATGGCTGAAGCCCGCCAGCTGGGTGGCCTCGAAGAAGGCGCAGGCGCGGTCGGCCTGCTTGATCAGCTTCTTGACGGGGCCAGGCATCTTGGCCGGCAGGCCGAAACGCACGTGGATCGCGTGCTCCAGCCGTTCCTCGAACAGCTTGTAGTCGTAGCCGAGCGCCGCCTTGAACGGCGAGATCATGTCGCCGATCACATATTCCGAGGCGTCGTGCAGCAGGGCGGCCAGGCGCCAACGCGGTTCGATGTCTGGCTGGATGTGGGCGACGATCTCTTCAACGACCACCGAATGCTGGGCGACGGAGAAGGCGTGCTCGCCGATGGTCTGGCCGTTCCAGCGCGCCACACGCGCGAGGCCGTGGGCGATGTCCTCGATCTCGATATCCATCGGCGAGGGGTCGAGAAGGTCGAGCCGGCGCCCCGACAGCATCCGTTGCCAGGCGCGCGGCGCATTTGCGGAACGACGCAGCCCTTTCCTCACGAATGCATTCCCTCCACAGTCAAGGTCGTGAACTGGCCTAAGGCCTGACAAAGATCAATGCGACCATAGGCTGGTGGGCCGCAAGGTTCACGCAAGAGGAAGGCTTAAGATCATGAGCTGGGCTCGTATTATGGCTCCATTGTCCGGTGGACAGGGGGATTCCGCAGCGGTGGCGGCCGCCGTCATGCTGGCCGAACCCTTCCAGGCAGAGGTCGCGGGCGTCTACACGCCGGCCGATGTGGCCGACGTCATGCCCTGGATGGGCGAGGGGTTCCTTGGCGGCGTGCAGACGACCGCGCTGGAATCCCTGAAGGAAGCGGCCCAGGCCGGCGAGAAGAACGCGCGCGCCGCGATGGACAGCTGCGCCTACGCCAAGAAGCAATTCATCTCATTGCAGACGCCCGTCTGGGCGGGGCTGTCGGCGGAAAGC
>JBOHKZ010000111.1:0-7216 GCA_050729355.1 Phenylobacterium sp.
CTCGTCCACGACGGACGGGCCGTTGCAGTGGATCGTCGGCGCCTTCTACTACAACGAGCACTACACCGGCACCGGCAGCACCGCGGACTTCTTCATCAAGGGCGCCTCGCCGCTCAATACGCCGATCCTCGGCGCGGCCGCCAACCCCACGGGCGCCTGGTCGACGGGCAACTACGAGCTCACCACGGAGAGCAAGGCGCTCTTCGGGCAGCTCGACTGGAAGGCGACTGAAACCCTGAAGTTCACGGCGGGCCTTCGCTACACGAAGGACCACAAGTTCGGGACGGAATACCGCCGGATCGTCTGCGACAACGACGCCTGCTACTCGGGCCTCTATCCGGCCCTGGGCCTCAGCGGCTTCGGACCGGGTACGGCGGCCAACTGGGGCAGCCTGCTTGGCAACCTGGCGGCGCTGCCGGCGGTGGGTCAGGCTCTCGGCCTCGGCAATGCTCTGGGCGCCCTGGGCGGCCTCGGCAACGGGGCGCTGGACATCACGGGCACGCAGATGCCGACCACGACGGCTGCCGGAGCCAAGGGCGTTACGACCCCCGTCTCCTGCGTCGGCACGGTCTGCAAGCAGTTCGTCATCGATCCGGCGACCGGCATCGCCCGGCGTCAGCTTGGCGACACGTCGGACGCCTGGACCGGCACCGTCGGCGCCCAGTGGGATCCGAACGAGAACACCATGGCCTACGCCCGCTACAGCCGCGGCTACAAGGCCTTCGGTTTCTCGGCCGGCGCCTACCTGCCTGAGCCGGAAGCCGATCCGGAAACCGTCAACTCCTACGAACTGGGCGTGAAGCTGAACCTCGGCGGCAGCCTGCAAATCAACGGCGCGCTCTACTACCTCGACTATCACGACCTGCAGGCTCCGGTGACGGTCCGGCAGGGCGCGGTCAACGTGGGTCAGTTCGTGAACATCGCGAAGTCCCGCTCCGACGGCCTCGAACTGGATGTGGTCTGGCAGCCGATCCAGCCAGTGCGCCTGACGTTCGACTACGCCTACAACGACACGAAGATCAAAGAGTCCGTGCCCCTGATCGACGTGAACGACTTCGTGGCCGCCGGCGCGCCGCAGAGCGTGGTGGGCAACAGCCTGCCGCAAGCTCCCAAGCACAAGCTGGCCGTCAACGGCAGCTACTCGTTCATCATGGAACAGGGCACGCTGACCTTGGGCGCCACCTACGCCTACCGGACGAAGGCCTACTCCAGCGTCTTCAGCCGCGAGTACAACTCGGCGCCGTCATGGGATCAGGTGGACCTGCGGGCCCACTGGGCTCCTCAGGGCAACAAGTACACGATCATCGCCTACGTCAAAAATGTCGCCGATACCGATGGTTACGACGCCGCCGTTGGCGGCAACCAGCGGAGCAACATGAACGCGGTCCGGAACCTCGAGCTGACGCCGCCCCGCACCTACGGGATCGAGCTGCAGTACCGGTTCTTCTAGGCGCCGGACTATCAACGACAGCGAAGGCGCTCCGGTCACCCGGGGCGCCTTTTGCTATTGGGCGCTCAGCGCTTCGCCCTGCCCCGCCTGCCTGCCTATAGTCTGCGCAACAAAAGAACCGGGAGGCGTCGCCGTGGAATTCCAGGACATCACCTATGCCGTCGAGGATGGCGTGGGGGTCATCACCCTCAACCGGCCGGCCTATCGCAACGCCCAGAGCTACCGAATGCTCGACGAGATCGACGCGGCGTTCGACCTGGCCCGGCCCGACGAGGCGGCGCGGGTGGTGCTGATCCGGGGCGCCGGCGGGGTCTTCTCGACCGGCCATGACCTGGGCACTGCCGAGGGGATGGAATACCGCAAGGCGCTTGGCGCGAAGCCGGGCATCCAGACCTACGACCAGTTCAAGAAGTACAACCTCGACCTGCTCCTGAAGTGGCGGAACTTCCCCAAGCCGACGCTCGCCATGGTCGAGGGCTACTGCATCTACGCCGGCTGGATGCTGGCCGCGGCCATGGACGTGATCTTCGCCGCCGATGACGCGGAATTCCTGGGCGGCTTCGTGGAATACAACTCGATCCCCTGGGATATCGGCATCCGGCGCGCCAAGGAGCTGTGCTTCGAGAGCCGCTTCATCCCCGCGGCCGAGGCCGCCAGCTACGGCCTGGTCAATCGCGTACTGCCCAAGGCCGACCTGGAGCGCGAAGCCTTCGCCTGGGCCCGGCGGGTGGCCGAGAACAGCCCCGAGGCGCTGCGCATGGCCAAGATCCAGATGAACAAGGCCCAGGACGCACAGGGCTTCAGCCAGGCGCTGGAAGACAGCCTCGGCGACTACGTCGCGATGATGTGGATGCCTGGCGGCGAGATGCGGGTAGAGGGCGTCAAGCGGCTGATGACCGTGGACCTGGCCGTGCGCGGTCGCCGCGGCGATCGACACGGGCTGGCGCCTATCAAAGGATAGGCTTTCGCCAGCTACCGTCGCGGAAGCCAAAGCATGACGTCACGTCAATGCTTGGCCTTAACAGTTGACGGACTCGTTTTCACGTCCCAGCGTTTTCTAACCAAGGCGCGACAAGCGTCACGAACAAAAAAACGCCGGGAGAAACCTCATGAAGTTCAAGCTTCGCTTGATGCTGGGCGGTGCTCTGCTCGCAACTCTGTTCGGTACAAGCGCCTACGCACAGCCGGCCGCAGCCACACGAGCCGCGGCTTCCAACACCATCGAAGAGCTGGTCGTCACAGCTCAGAAAAAGGAAGAAGCCCTCCAGGACGTGCCGATCGCCGTGTCGGCCTTCAACCAGGACGCGCTTGAGAAGTCGAAGATCGACGGCGGCCCCAACCTGGTTCTGGCCGTGCCGAACGTGAACTTCTCCAAGGGCAATTTCACCGGCTACAACTTCCAGATCCGGGGCATCGGCTCGAAGCTCGTATCGGGCTCCGGCGACGCCGGCACCGGCATCCACCTGAACAACGCCCCGCTGATCGCCAACAACCTGTTCGAGACCGAGTTCTACGACATGGAGCGGGTCGAGGTGCTGCGCGGTCCGCAGGGCACGCTCTATGGCCGCAACGCCACCGGCGGCGTCGTCAACCTGATCACGGCCAAGCCCACCGACACCCTCGGAGGCGATATCCGCGCCGAGTACGGCAACTACAACGCCATCAAGTTCCGCGGCATGGTCAATGTGCCGCTGGGCGACATGTTCGCCGCCCGGATCGCCGGCACCTACCTGAAGCGCGACGGGTATGGAGAGAACCTGACCACCGGCAACGACGCCGATGACCGCGAGCTGTTCGGGGCGCGCGCGACCATCGCCTTCTCGCCCACCGACAGCTTCCACGCCTGGCTGCTCTGGGATCACTTCGAGGAAGACGACAACCGCTCGCGGATTGGCAAGCAGATCTGCAGCAAGGACCTCGGCCCGGCGAACGTCGGCGGCGTCAACTACGCGGCCGGTCCGGTTGGCCAGATCGAGCGTGGGCTATTCGGCCAAGGCTGCCGCGCAACTTCGCTCTACGCCGCTGACGCGCTCGGGACGGTGAATTCCCAGGCGACCCTTGGCGGCCTGTTCGGCGCCCTGGCGGGCTTCCAGACCGGCGACGCCTACGCCGGCAAGATACAGACGCCGGGCATCCGCGACATCGAGTCGACCTTCGACCCGCAATACAAGTCGAAGACCGACGTCTACGAATTCAACGCGGTGTTCAACGTCACCGAGCATGTCTCCGTGAACTGGCTGTCGGCCTACACCTGGTACAAGCTGAACACCCGCCAGGACTACAACCGCTACAGCCCGAGCGTCCCGTTCAACACCACGCCGAACCCGGTGAACGTGTTCGCCGCCGTACCGACCTATCCGCAGATCTACGCCGGCCTGTTCCCCGGCGGCGCGGTCAACGACCCGCAGAACGGGTCCTTCAACCGCTTCACCACAAGCGACATCTCCTCGGGCTACACCGAGCAGTGGAGCCACGAGTTCCGGATCCAGTCGAGCTACGATGGCGCGTTCAACTACAACATCGGCGGCATCCTCACCCGGTTCCAGGGCACCGGCGACTACTTCGTCATGTTCAATACCGGGACCGGCTACTACCAGGTCAACAACCTGCTCAACACCGGCAACGCCAACTGCACCAGCGGTCCGGCTTGCGTCGCGATCGATCCCAGCAAGGATCCGACGCGTCTTGGGCACAACTACTATGACAACTACGGGCCCTACGACCTGACGTCCTACGCGGTGTTCGGCGAACTCTATTGGAAAATGGCCGAGAACTTCAAATGGACCCTCGGCCTACGCTACACGGTCGATAAGAAGGAAGTGGAGAACCACTCGGTGACGCTGGGCACGCCCGGCGCCGGCATTGGCCCGCCCTCCGCCGGCCAGGATGCGATCCTGCGCGCCAAGTTCAGCGAGCCGACCGGCCGCTTCGGTTTCGACTGGAAGCCCGACCTGGGCTTCACCAACGAAAGCTTGTTCTATGGCTTCTACGCCCGCGGCTACAAGGCGGGGGGTCTGAACCCGGCCTTCAGCCCGGGCATCGGCGTCGTTCCGATCTCGCCCACCTTCAAGCCGGAGTTCATCGACAGCTTCGAGTTCGGGACCAAGAACACCCTGCTCGACGGCACCCTGCAGATGAACGCCACGGCGTTCCACTATGACTACAAGGGCTATCAGGTCTCCAAGATCATCAACCGGACGTCGATCAACGAGAACATCGACGCCAAGGTCTGGGGGGCGGAGTTCGAGTCGATCTGGCAACCCCTCGAAGGCCTGCGCCTGAACGCCGCCATCGGCTATCTCGACACCAAGATCGGGGACGCCAACTCCATCGACACCTTCAACCGCACCCAGAGCAACGCCGGCCTGACGCTCGTGAAGTCCAGCGCGGCTTCGAACTGTGTGGTCAGCACCGCGGCGGCGGCGACGGCGCTCAGCATCGCCAACGCCACCAACCCGTTCAACCTCCTCGGCGTCTGCACACTGGCGTCGTCCGCGGGCGCGGGCACCGACATCGGCGGCGGGGCGATCGCCGCGGGAACCAACGCCTTTGGCGGCATGGTGAGCGAGGGCGTGCCGGTAGACCTGAGTGGCAACCAACTGCCCAACGCGCCGCACTGGACCGTCTCGCTGGGCGCCCAGTACACCTTCACCTTCGACAACTGGGACGCGACCCTGCGCGGCGACTTCTACCACCAGACCAAGACGTTCGCCCGGATCTACAACAGCGATCCGGACCGCATCAAAGCCTGGGACAACGTCAACCTGACCCTGACGGTCAACGCCAAGGAATGGGGCGTGGAATTCGCCGGCTTCGTGAAGAACGCCACCAACGAGAAGGCGGTCACCGACTTCTACCTGACCGACGACTCCTCCGGCCTGTTCCGCAACGCCTTCTACACCGAGCCCCGCACCTACGGCGTCTCGGTCACCAAGCGTTGGTAGCGCACGCCTGACAAACCAGGACTTCAGAGGGCGGCGAGCAATCGCCGCCCTTTTTCTTGACCCGATAGGCGCCTAGTGGCGGCTTAGAGCGCCTTCTCGATCTCCGCCATCATGTCGGCGTCCTGCGGCTCGGTGCGCGGGCCGAAGGCGCGGATGGCCTGGCCGTCCTTGCCGATCAGGATCTTGTGGAAATTCCAGACGGGGACCGCCGGCTCGCCTAGCGCCTGCTCGGCCCATTTGTAGAATGGGTGCGCCTCATCCCCCTTCACGTCGACCTTCGAGGTCAGCGGGAAGTCGATGTTGAAGCGGGTTTCGCAGAAGTCCTTGATCTCGGCCTCCGTGCCCGGCTCCTGGCCCATGAACTGGTTGCAGGGCACGCCCAGCACCACCAGGCCCTGGTCCTTGTAGTCGGAGTAGAGCTTCTCCAGCCCGTCATACTGCGGCGTCAGTCCGCATTGGGACGCCGTGTTGACCACCAGGACGACCTTGTCCTTGAAGGTCGTCAGCGGCAGCGGGGCGCCGTCGATGGTCTGGAATGCATAGTCGTAGGCGGTCGCGGCCATTGCAGGTCTCCGGCTGTGTCTCGGCGGGCGAGGCTTAGCGTCTAACCCCGCCGAGCTCCAGGCTGGGGGAAGTGCAAACCTCCCCACAGTTCACCCCCAAAGCCGCGCCCATGACAAGACGGTGATCGTCCAACATAGGTCGTTGACGATCCGGAATTCACGAGACAGCGTTCGCTGAACTCGACGCCAAATCAGCGACGTCGCGACGAAGAAAATGACGAGTGGGAGGACACCGGATGGCTTTCAAGCAACGCTTGATGCTGGGTGGCGCCCTTTTCGCGCTTCTCGCATCGACCAACGCCTTCGCACAGCCCGCAGGCACGACCCGGGCGCAGGCGACCAACACAATCGAAGAGCTGGTGATCACCGCGGAAAAACGCGAGCAGAGCCTGCAGGACGTGCCGGTCGCCGTCTCCGCCTTCACCGATCAGAAGCGCGAGATCATCGGGATCAACTCGATCCAGGACATGACCAATTTCACGCCCGGGCTGGTCTACAACAGTTCGACCGACCGCATCTCGCTGCGCGGCGTTGGCCGCCTGACCAACGTGCTGACCGGCGACGCCTCGGTCGCCAATTACAACGACGGCGTCTACGAGACCTTTGCGGTCCAGGCGGGCCGGTCGACCCTGTTCCTCGACCGGGTCGAGATCCTGCGCGGGCCGCAGGGCACCCTCTACGGCCGCAACTCGATCGGCGGCGCTATCAACGAGATCTCCAAGCGCCCGACCGAGGACTGGTTCGCCGAGGTGCGCGCCAGCTACGCCAACTTCGACCACGCCACCCTCGAAGGCGCCGTCTCCGGACCCATCACGGACAAGATCCAGTTCCGCCTGGCCGCCGACTGGGACCGCCAGACCAAGGGATGGGTGGACAACGTCGTGCCGGGCATGCCGGGCGAAGGCGGCGTGATCAACGAGTGGTTCGCCGAGGCTCAGATCCAGGGCAAATTCCTGGATGACCGGCTCGAGATCTGGGCGAAGTACGGCATGGGCGTCTGGCACAACGGCGCCGGCGGCCCGGGCAGCCAGTCCGAAGGCTGGACCAACGGCCCCTACCCCACCTACGAGTTCGGCCCCAACGGCATCCAGCTCAATTCAGGCTATGGCTGCAGCACGGGTTTCGGCGTCTCGAACGTCGTCAATGTCTCGCCCCTCGGCTGCGTGAACCCCGCCTACGATCCCAACGGGCGCTCCAAGGACGCGGCGCGCCACATTGCCCGAACGGTCCCCTACGAAGTCCGCCTGCCGGTCTACAAC
>JBOHKZ010000112.1:0-3323 GCA_050729355.1 Phenylobacterium sp.
GTACTCGATCTACCAGCACAGCCAGCACAACGACGCCATCCAGGACGTCGTCCGCGCCTCGCGCCTCTAGGCCGCTGTTCCCGACAACTACGTCGTCCCCGGCGACTTCAAGGGCGGCGAAGGCAGCCAGGTCAGCCTGACCATGGGCGTCAACGCGCCCGACGGCAAAGGCAACATCACCGCCTACGCCACCTACATCTCGATCAACCCGGTGACCGCGTCGAACTTCGACTACACGGCCTGCGCCCTCAACTCCGGCGCCACTACCTTCGCCGCTTCGGGCTGCGGCGGTTCCGGCACGGCCTTCCCGGCGCGCGTTGGCAACTTCACGGTCGACCCGGCCGGCCCCGGCAACACCTTCCGGCCGCGTAACGCCGCGACCGACGTCTACAACTTCGCCCCGACCAACTACCTGCAGCGTCCGGACGAGCGTTATGGGCTGGGGGCCTTCGCGCACTACGAAATCACCCCGATGTTCGAGGCCTACACGGACGTCATGTTCATGGAGGACAACTCGACCGCGACGATCGCGCCCGGCGGGATCTTCGTGGGCGGCGGCCCGGGTGCGGGCGGCGCCTATCAGGTGAACTGTAACAACCCGCTGCTGTCGGCCCAACAAGCCGGCCTGATCTGCACCCCCGCGCAGATCGCCTCGGGCGCCATCACCGACGTGAACATCGCGCGCCGGAACGTTGAAGGCGGCGGCCGTAACTCGGTCTTCCACCACGAAGAATACCGCATCGTGGTCGGCCTGAAGGGTCAGCTCTCCGAGAACTGGAGCTACGACGCCTTCATGCAGTACGGCTCGACCTCGCTCTCGCAGCGGACCGAGAACTACTTCGTCACGTCGCGCATCAACAACTCGCTGAAGGCCACCCGCAACGCCCAGGGCCAGATCGTCTGCCAATCGGTGGTCGACGGTACGGACCCGGCCTGCGTGCCGTACAACATCTTCTCGCTGGGCGGCGTGACCAAGGAAGCGCTGGACTACCTGCAGGCCCCGGCCTTCTCGAGCGGCAACATCACCGAGCGCGTGGCCAACGTGAACGTGGTCGGCCTGTTCCCCGACCTGAAGAGCCCGATGGCCAACGACGGCGTCGGCGTCTCCTTCGGTGCGGAATACCGCCGCGAACACCTCGATTTCGCGGCCGACTTCGTGCAGGCCTCGGGTCAGCTGAACGGCGCTGGCGGGGCCTCCCCGCCGGTGAACGGCGGCTACGACGTCTACGAAATCTTCGGCGAAGCCCGCGTGCCCCTGGTGCAGGACCAAGCCTGGGCCAAGGACATCACCCTCGAGCTCGCTTACCGGTATTCGGACTACTCGAACGCCGGGGTCACCAACACCTACAAGGTGGCTGGCGACTGGACGATCGTTGACGGCATCCGGCTCCGCGGCGGCTACAACCGCGCCGTCCGCGCCCCGAACGTGGTCGAACTGTTCTCGCCGCAGAACGTGGTGCTCGACGGTACGGAAGACCCCTGCGCCGGCCTGGCCCAGGGCAACCCGCTGGTCGCTCGCTGCGCCACCCTCTTCGGCCTGACGCAACAGCAAGTCCTGGCCCTCGAGCCCGATCCGGCCGCCCAGTACAACGGCCAGACCGGTGGTAACCCGAACCTGAAGCCGGAAACCGCCGACACCTACACGGCCGGCATCGTCTGGTCGCCGAGCTTCATCTCGGGCCTGAACTTCACCCTCGATTACTTCGACATCAAGGTGAAGGACTACATCTCGAACATCGGCGCCGACACGATCATCACCGCCTGCGTCAACGGCTCGAAGCCTGACTTCTGCTCCCTGGTGCACCGCGATGCGATCGGTTCGATCCGCTCGCAACAGGGCTACGTTCGGGACACCACCTTCAACACCGGCGGCCTGCACACCTCGGGCATCGACGTCTCGGCGACCTACCGCACGGGCCTCGACATCGTCGGCCTGGACAACGCCGGCTCGGTCTCCTTCAACGTCGTCGGCACCTGGCTCGACAAGCTGGAAACCACGCCGCAGAAGGGCGACAAGCCGATCGACTGCGCCGGCCTCTACGGCGCAGCCTGCTCGGCTCTGGGCGGTTCTCCGAACCCGAACCCGGAATGGCGTCACAAGGCGCGCATCACCTGGAACACGCCGTTCGAATATGGCTGGGTGGGCGGCTTCGCGCTCTCGGCCCAATGGCGCTACCTGTCGTCGGTGAAGCTGGACGCCACGTCCGACAACCCGGCGCTGAAGAAGGCGGTTCTCGCTACGGACGCCAAGTTCGATGCGCAGAACTACATCGACCTTCTGGCCACCTGGAAGATCAAGGACAGCTACAGCTTCCGGGCCGGCGTCAACAACGTGTTCGACAACGATCCGCCGCTGACGGGCTCCGTCAACTGCCCGGCCGGCCCCTGCAACCAGAACACCTATGCTCAGGTCTATGACTCGCTGGGCCGTTACTTCTTCATCGGCCTGACCGCCGACTTCTAAGTCGACGACAGATCGAAACGGGATCGGGCGGCGGAGCAATCCGCCGCCCTTTTTCGTGCGCGCAGCACGGGGCCGCGGCCCAGCCGCCGGACCCGTGCGGTCGGCGAGGGGGCTGGGAGGCGCGCCGAGCCGCTCGGCCCCAAATGAAAACGCCGCCGTCCCTTGGGGGCGGCGGCGCGTTCTATTGCGCGGGCTCCGGAGAGCCCTTTTGCGGGTGCGCTAGAAGATCCACCCCGGGGTCAGGGCGGAGAGCTGCACGCCGACCAGGATCATCTGGTTGCCGGCGCCCATGTCGATCACCGTGTCGGCGCCCACCTGCGCGAGCGTGTAGGTGGTGCCGGGATCGAGCATCACCCGGTCGCCCTCGGCGAGATTGAAGTCGAGCACGCGGTCGATGCCGGCGTCCTGCGAGCCGTGGAACAGGTCCGCGCCAAAGCCGCCGCTGACGGTGTCGTTGCCGCGGTCGCCGGAGACGAAATCGTCGCCCGCCCCGCCGGTAAGGACGTCGTCGCCCTGGCCGCCGCGCACCTGGTCGTTGTCGAAGCCGCCATCGAGCGTGTCGTTGCCCAGGTTGCCCCAGACCACGTCCGACCCTGAGTCGCCGGCCAGGACGTCGTTGTCCTTGCCGCCGACCACCCAGTCATCGCCGAAGCCGCCCGACTCGGTGTCGTTGCCGGCGTTGCCGTTGATGTCGTCGAAGCCGGAGCCGCCGACCATCTGGTCCTGGCCGTCCCCGCCGCGCATGTAGTTCGAGCCGACCCCGCCATCCAGCATGTCGTCGCCGACCCCGCCCTGGAGCGTGTCGTCGCCGGAGCCGCCCGCCAGCGTGTCGCCGCCGGCGCCGCCGTCGATGTTGTCG
>JBOHKZ010000113.1:0-17208 GCA_050729355.1 Phenylobacterium sp.
GCGCCAGCGTCTTCTGCCACCGGGACTACCATGCGGAGAACCTGGTCTGGCTTCCTGAGCGGACGGGGGCTGCCCGCGTAGGACTGCTGGATTTCCAGGATGCCCTGAGGGCCCACCCGGCCTGGGACATGTCCATGCTGCTGCACGATGCCCGCAAGGACGTTTCGCCGGAGATCGAAGCAAGATCGCTGGCGCGCTATTTCGACCTGAAGCCCGAGGTGGATCGGTCGCAGTTCCTGGCGGACTACCACGCGCTCGGGGCGCTGAACGTGGTGCGGATCCTGGGGATCTTCGCAAGGCTTGTGACGCGTGACGCAAAACCGCGCTACGCCGCGTTCATGCCGAGACTGTGGGGCTACCTGGACCGTTGCCTCGCCGACCCGCAGATGAGCGGGCTGAAGGCCTGGATGGACGTCCACGTGCCGGCGGGGTCGCGCACGTGACGCCTGGCCCCACGACGGCCATGGTGCTGGCCGCGGGCCTCGGCACCCGCATGCGGCCGTTGACCGATCGCATCCCCAAGGCGCTCGTCCCGGTGGCCGGACGGCCGCTGCTCGACCGGGTGCTCGACAAGCTGGTGGAGGCTGGCGTCCAGCGGGCGGTAGTCAACGTCCACCACTTCGCCGACCAGGTGGAACGGCACCTGAAATCGCGCACCGACCTCGAGGTGCTGATCTCCGACGAGCGCGCGGCCCTGCTGGATTCCGGCGGCGGCATCCAGCATGCGCGAGCGCTGATCGGCGAGGCGCCGATCTTTGTCGCCAATATCGACTCCCTCTGGCTCGAGGGCGCGACGCCGGCGCTTGAAGGCCTGAAGCGCGCCTGGGACCCCGCGGTCATGGACATGCTGTTGCTGCTGGTCCGCCGCGGCCATGGCATCGGCTTCGAGGGGCCGCAGGGCTTCCTGATGGATGAGGCCGGCCGGCTGACCCATTCGACGGCGACGGATGTCCTGACGCCCTTCGCCAACGTCGGCTTCGGCATTCTCAAGCCGCAGATTCTCGACGGCCAGCCCGATCCCGCGTTTTCGATCATTCCGATCTGGCATCGGCTGCAGGCGCAGGGCCGCCTCTACGGCGCGCCGATGGACGCCTTCTGGATGCATGTGGGAGACCCCGCCGCACGCGACGAGGCCGAGGCGAGGCTGGGGTGAGCGCCTTCTTTGAACGGGTGGGTCCGCGCTGGTTCAACATCCCGGCGCACCGGCCGTTCGCCCAGGACCTGGCGCAGGGCCTGCACGACGCGTTGGCGCCGCTGGGCCCGGAAGCGCTCTCCCAGGCCATCGTCCTGACCCCGACCCGCCGCGGGGCCCGAGCCCTCGCCGACGCCTTCGTCAGCGCCGCCGAAGGCCGCGCGGTGCTGCCCCCGCAGATGCGGCCGCTGGGCGACCTGGACGAGGGCGAGCCGCCGTTCGAGCCGGGCGACCTGGTGCTCGACCTGCCGGCCGCCATCGATCCCCTGCGGCGACGCTTCGAGCTCACTCGAATGGTGGTGGAACTCGGTCACCTGGTGCCCGGCGGCGTCGGCAGCGCCAGCGGGGCGCTGGACCTCGCCGACGCCCTCGGCGGCTTCTTCGACGGCCTGCAGATCGAGGAGGCGAGCGTCGCCGGCGGCCTGGCGGACCTCGTGGCGGGCGAACTGGCTGAGCATTGGGAGGTCTCGCGGGCGTTCCTGGAGCAGGCGCTGGTCCTGTGGCCGGCGCGTCTGGAAAGCCTGGGCGTCGTGGACGTGAGCGAGCGGCGGGTCCGGCTGCTGCGTCGGCTGGCCGAGGCCTGGACAACCGCGCCGCCGAAAGGCGTTCTGGTGGCCGCCGGCTCGACCGGGACCGCGCCCGCCACCCGCGCCCTGCTCATCGCCATCGCCTCGGCTCCGCAAGGCGCCGTCGTGCTGCCGGGGCTGGACCTCGACCTGGACGACAAGGCCTGGGGCAAGGCCGACGTGCAGCATCCGCAGGGCGCCTTGCGGCGGCTCCTGGACGCCGGGCGGGTGACGAGGCCGGAGGTGGCGATCTGGCCCGCGTCCGTAGCCGAGCGGCCGCAGGAGCGCTGGCGGCGCCGGATCGTCAACGAGGCGCTGCGGCCGGCAGAGGAGACCGCCGACTGGCTGCATGTGATCGGCAGGCTCAAGGAGGAACGGGAGGACGCCGTCGCCGAGGGTCTCCGCGGCCTGTCGCTCGTCAGCGCGCGCACCGAGGAGGAGGCCGCAACCGCGGCGGCGCTGCTCCTGCGTGAGGCCCTGGAAACACCCGAGCGCACGGCCGCGCTGGTGACGCCCGACCAGGTGCTCGCGCGGCGGGTGACGGCAAAGCTGGCGCGGTGGGGCGTCGTTCCCGACTCCTCGGCGGGCGAGAGCCTGGCGGGATCGCGATGCGGGACCCTGGCGGCGCTGGTCGCACGCGCCGGCGTCGACTCCGTCGATCCCGTCGTGCTGCTGAGCTTGCTCAAGCATCCGTTTTCGCGCCTGGGAGACGCCAGGGCTTTCGAACAGCGCGCCCTGCGTGGCCCGCGCTCGCGCACCTGGGACGAGATCCGCGAGCGGCTGCTCGAAAGGGCGCCCGAGGTCCTGCCGCTGGCCGCGCGTTTGGAGGCGATCGTCGCGAACCTCGCCTGGAACGCCGACGCCGACTCGCCTGCCCTGGCGGCCCGCCGGACCGTCGAGGCCATGGAGGCCGTCGCTGCCGACGCCGCGGGCGACACAGGCGCGCTCTGGGCAGGTCATGGCGGCGAGGCCATGTCGCGCCTCCTGAGCGGCCTGATCGCGGACGGCGACCAGCTCCCCCACGTGACGCCTCGCCAGTTCGCCGACCTGCTGAAGCGGCTGATGGACGGCGAGACGATCCGCAGCGGCGGCGCGACCCATCCGCGGCTGCGCATCCTGGGCTCCATCGAGGCTCGCCTGGTGCGCGCCGATCGGCTGGTGGTGGCGGGCCTGGAAGAGGGCGTATGGCCGGCCGCCGCCCCCACCGACCCGTTCCTGTCGCGGCCCATGCGTGAAGCGCTAGGCCTGCCTTCGCCGGAGCGGCGCATCGGCCTCGCGGCCCACGACTTCGCCCAGGCGGTCTGCGCGCCCGAGGTGATCCTACTGCACACCGAGCGCCGCGACGGCTCGCCCTCGGTGAAATCTCGCTGGCTGTGGCGCCTAGAGACGCTGGCCAGGGGCGCCGGCCTGGAGATTCCCGGGCGGCCGGAGGTGCTGGACTGGGCGAACGCGCTGGACGCGCCCGGCGTCTACGAGCCCGTGACGCGCCCCTCGCCAAAGCCGCCGGTGGCCGATCGGCCCGAGAAGCTTTTCGTCACCCGCATCGAGACCCTGACCCGGGACCCCTACGCTGTCTGGGCGCGCGACATCCTCAAGCTGCGCGTCCTCGAGCGGCCCGACGAAGAGGTGGAGGCGCGCGCCCGCGGCACCGCGATCCATGCCGCCTTCGAGCGCTTCGTGCTCGCCCATCCGGACGCCCTGCCCCCCGATCCGGCGGCGCTCTTCAAGGCGCTGTACCTGGAAGAGCTCGAACTCGCCGGCATGCCGCGCGATGCGCTTGCCCGCGAAACGGCGCTGGCCGCAGAAGCGGCGATCTGGGTCGCCGAGCTGGAGGCGCGGCGACGCGCCGATGGCCGCGCCCTGCATGTCGAGAAGGAAGGCCAGATCACACTGGAGATCGCCGGCCGGCCCTTCACCCTGGCGGCCAAGGCCGACCGCATCGAGGTCAGCCCCGACCACCTGGGCCACGTGCTCGACTACAAGACCGGCCGCGCGCCTTCCAAGCGGATGGTGCAGACCGGGTTCTCGCCGCAGCTCACCCTGACCGCGGCGATCATGGCCCGTGGCGGTTTCGCGGACGTCGGCCAAGTGGACCCAGGCGACCTCACTTACCTGGAAGTCACCGGCCGCCGGCCCGCGGGCCGCGAGGAGGTCCGTGCCGCGGCGACCGGCGACAACGACGAGGTGCTGAACAGCCGCGACGCCGCCGACCGCGCACTTGAGGGCATGGTGCGGCTGATCGAGCGCTACGCCGACCCGGCGCAGGGCTACACCTCGCGCACCGCGCCGCAGTTCGTGAAGCTCTACGCCTCCGACTACGACCACCTGGCGCGGGTCTTCGAGTGGTCGACCAGCGGCGAGGATGAGGACGAATGAGCCTCTTCGACCTGGTCACCGAACGCGACGCGCAGGAAGAGGCGGCCGACCCGACGCTGTCGGCCTTCGTCACCGCCAATGCCGGTTCGGGCAAGACCAAGACCCTGATCGACCGCGTGGCGCGGCTGCTGCTGGCCAAGGCCAAGCCCGAGACGATCCTCTGCGTCACCTACACCAAGGCCGCGGCCTCCGAGATGCAGCGCCGGCTGTTCCAGGTGCTGGGCGGCTGGTCGGTGGCGAGCGACGCGGACCTGCGCAAGGCGCTGGGCGCGCTGCGCTCACGCGCGCCCGCCAGCTTCGACGCCCAGGACCTGTCGGAGGCCCGCAGCCTGTTCGCCGCCGCCCTGGAGACTCCGGGCGGGCTGAAGATCCAGACCATCCACGCCTTCTGCGAGAAAGTGTTGCGGCGCTTCCCGCTGGAAGCCGGCGTGCCCCCGGGCTTCCGGGTGATGGACGAGCCGGCCGCCGCCGCGGTGGCCGCCGCCGCGCGGCGGATGGTGGCGCATCACGTGCTGAACACGCCGGGCGACCTGGCCGACGCCTATGGCCGCCTCGCGGTCGCCCTCGACTTCCGCCGCTTCCAGGCGATGTTCGCCGAATTCGAGGCCCGTCGCGGCCAGCTGAAGACGTTCCTGGAACGGGAGGGCGGGCTGGAGGGCGCGAAGGCCTGGGTCTGGCGGGCGGTGGACATCGCGCGCGACACCGACCCGTTCGACCTCGCCGTCGAGGCCATGGGCGCGCTCGATCGCGCCCTCTACCGCCGCGCCGCCGAGGCCCTGAAGGACGGCGGCAAGACCGACGCCGGTCGCGCCGCGACCCTGACCCGGCTGGCGGCCTCCGACGAGCCGGATTTCGACGCGGCCGTGGCGCTGTTCTTCACCAACGACGGCGAACCGCGAAAGTGGATCAGCAGCACCAAGCGGCTGAAGGACGACCCGGAGCTGCAGTACCTGCTACTCGCGGAGCAGGCCCGCCTCGAGGAGGCTCGGGCGCGCATGCGCGCGGCCCAGGTCGGCCGCGACAGCATCGACGCCCTGTCGCTCGCCGACGCCTACCTCACGGCCTACGAGATCGAGAAGGACGCCGCGGGCGCGCTCGACTTCGCCGACCTGGTCGACAAGACCTGCCAGCTGCTCCGCGACCGGCCGGCGGCGCAGTGGGTGCTGTTCAAGCTCGACGGCGGCGTCGACCACATCCTCCTCGACGAGGCGCAGGACACCGCGCCGGACCAATGGAAGATCATCGACGCCCTGACCGACGAATTCTTCTCCGGCGAGGGGCGCCGCGAGGCGCAAAGGCTCAAGCGGGCCATGTTCGTGGTCGGCGACGAGAAGCAGTCGATCTACTCGTTCCAGGGCGCGCGCCCGGAGCTGCTGCGGCAGAAGTACGAGTTCCACAAGGACCGCGCGACCCTGGCCGGTTTCCGGCTGAAGCGTGTGGACCTGCTGACCTCCTGGCGCTCGACGCGGCAGGTGCTGTCGTTCGTCGACACCGTCTTCGCCCCGCCGCATCTGGCCGTGGCGGTCCAGTCGGCCCAGACGCCCGAGCCGGTCCGCCATGAGGTGTCGGAGCCGCGCCGCGACCACGCGGGCTGCGTCGACATCTGGGACCTGGAGGTGGAGCGCAAGGGCAAGGAGCGCGACGCCTGGGAGCTGCCGCTGGACATCGAGCCGGAGGACAGCGCCAACCGCAAGCTGGCCCGCCGGATCGCGCTGGAGATCCGGGCGCTGATCGACCGCGGCGACGGCGTCTATCACAACGGCGTCCTGCGCCCCGCGAACGCCGGCGACATCCTGATCCTGGTGCGCCGGCGCGGCGCGCTCTTCGAAGAAATCCTGCGCGCCCTGAAGCGAGCCGAGGTGCCCGTGGCGGGCGCCGACCGCCTGACGCTGAGCGGACACATCATCTTCGACGACCTGCTGGCGCTGGCCCGCTTCGCCCTGTTCCCGGGCGACGAGTTGACCCTCGCGGCGCTGCTGAAGAGCCCGTTCTGCGGCCTGGACGACGACAGCCTCTATGAGCTGGCGCATGGACGCGATCGCGAGGGCCTGTGGCCTCGGCTGCGGCGGCGGGCCGACGAGGACCCGCGCTGGGCGGAGGCCGCGGCCTTCCTCGGCGACGTCATCGAAGCCGGCCGGACGGCCCGGCCCTTCGAGTTCTATGTCCGCCTCACCGAATACGTCGGCGCCGACGGCTTCTCCATGCGCCGGCGATTGCTGCATCGGCTCGGCGGCGAGGCCCGAGACGCCCTGGACGAATTCCTGAACCAGGTGCTGGCGGCCGAGACGCGCGGCGCGCACGACCTCGAAACCCTGGCCGACGAGCTCTCCGGCCTCGACATCGTCGTCAAGCGCGAGATGGAGGCCGTGCGCGGCGAAGTGCGCGTGATGACCGCCCACGGCGCAAAGGGCCTCGAAGCGCCGATCGTGTTCCTGCCGGAGACCACCCTCACCCAGACGCAGCGCCCGCCGCCGCTGCTCAGCGTCGATCGCGGCGCCGAGGGCCAGGGGTTCCTGTGGTGCCCCAGGTCCGCCTCCGACTGTCCCGCGACGGCGGAGGCCCGCGCCGCCCGCAACGCGCGCGAGGACGCCGAGGCCTACCGCCTGCTCTATGTGGCCCTGACGCGGGCCCGCGACCGGCTGGTGCTGTGCGGCCGGCGCGCTGACCGCACCGACCCGGACAAGATCCGCGGCTGGTGGGGCGCGATCCGCGAAGCGCTCGCCGACGCCGGGGTCAGGGACGCGGTGCGGGAGCTCGAGGACTCCACCGGCGGCAAATTCCGCCGCTACGGCGACGACCCCGTCCCTGCCAAGGCCCGCGCTGCGGCGCCCCCGGCGAAGGCGGCCCTGCCCGCCTGGACCCAAGTCCCCGCCACCGCCGAGGCGTTCGCCCGCTACGCCTCGCCCTCGGACCTGGGCGAAGGCGCTTCCGTGCCTTCGCCGTCGCCCCTGTCGGTTTCGGCAGGTCTGGGCCGCTTCCGGCGCGGCGACCTGATCCACCGCCTTTTGCAGGTCCTGCCCGACCTCCCGGCCGAGACCCGAGCGGCGGGCGCGCGGTCGCTGCTGGCCCGCGAGCGCGACCTTTCCGACGCACAGCGCGCCGAGATGATCGCGGCGGCGCTGCTGGTGCTGGAAGACGAGCAGTTCGCCGAGGTGTTCGGGCCGGGCTCTCGCGCCGAGGTCGCCATCGCGGGCTCGGCAAGCCGACTGCCGGCCGGGCTGAAGATCTCCGGCCGGATCGACCGCCTGGTGGTGCTGCCCGACCGGGTGCTGGTGGTCGACTTCAAGACAAACCGGCCGAGCCCGTCACAGATCGAGGACGCCGACCCGGCCTACCTGCGCCAGATGGCGATCTACGCCGCCGTGCTCGGCGACGTGTTCCCCGACCGGCCCGTCGAGGCGGCTCTGGTGTGGACCGACGGGCCGAAGCTGATGCCGATCCCAGAAAAGTTGATAGGCCAAAGCCTTGCCGCCTTGCACAGTGCCGGTTGATACCAGGAGCCTGCCTGCCTACATCGGCGGATCAAGAGGCGTCAGTCAGGGAAACCGCTGACGCGTAAGGAGAAATTTCATGAGCACCGTGAAGGTGACCGACGAATCCTTCGAGAAGGACGTCCTGCAGGCCGCGGGGCCCGTCCTCGTCGATTTCTGGGCCGAATGGTGCGGCCCCTGTAAGCAGATCGCACCCGCCCTCGAGCAGATCGCGGACGAACTCGGCGGCAAGGTGACGATCGCCAAGCTCGACATCGAGCAAAGCCCCACCACGCCCTCGCGCTATGGCGTGCGCGGCATCCCGACGATGATGCTCTTCAAGGATGGCCAGATGGCCTCGATGAAGGTCGGCGCCATGCCGAAGCAGAAGATCCTCGATTGGCTGAACGAAGCCGGCGTCTCCGCCGCCGCCTAGTCCACGCTGACGACGAAATCGGGCCGCCGTCACCAGCAAGTGACGGCGGCCTTTTTCGTGCGCGTCAGGTCGGCCAGGTCTCCGGGCTCATGGCCAGGACTTCGCCGGCGAAGTGCAGGCCGCCGCAGATCAGGACGTGGGGCGCGGGGCCGGGCCCCTGCAGGGCGCGCTGGAGGCCCTCGGTGACATTGACGACCGGCTCGGCGACGAGGCCGGCCTGGGTCGCGGCGGCAGACAGTTCCTCGGCGGGTGCGGCGTTGGGACTGTCGAAGCTGGTCGTGAACACCTTGGGATGCATCTCGGCGAAGGGGCGGAAGTAGCCCAGGGCGTCCTTGCGGGTGAACATGCCGGTGACCAGCACCAGGGGCCGTGGATCGCGGTCCACCAGGCGCGAGGCGGCTTCGGCGAGTGCGCGTCCGGCGTGCGGATTGTGGCCGCCGTCCAGCCAGAGGTCGGACCCCCGGGCCTTGGCGAGCTGCGCCAGCGGGCCCTTGGTCAGGCGCTGGAAGCGGGCCGGCCAGACTGCCGACGAGACGCCCTTGGCCAGGACCTCCTCGCTGAGCGTGCGGTCGAAAGTCAGCGCCGCGGCCACCGCCAGCCCGGCGTTGTCGAACTGATAGCCGCCAAACAGGCTGGGCGGCGGCAGGTCCAGCAGGCGGTCGGGCATCTGCACCATCAGCCGGCCGCGCTCTTCCCAGGCGTCGAAGTCGCGCCCCATCAGGAACAGCGGCGCCATGCGGTCGTCGGCCTCGCGCTCGACGGCTTCCAGCGCCTCGTCCAGCTGGCGGGCGGAAACAGCGGGGCGGCCGCGCTTGATGATGCCGGCCTTCTCCCAGGCGATTTTCGAAAGCTCCGGCCCGAGCAGTTCCAGGTGGTCGTAGTCGATGGGCGTGATCACGCTGACGGCGGGCGCATCGAAGATGTTCGTGGCGTCGAACCGTCCGCCCAGACCCACCTCGACAATGCAGAGGTCGGCCGGGGTGTCGGCGAAGGCCTGCAAGGCCAGGACCGTGGTGATCTCGAAGAAGCTGATGGGCTCGCCGGCGTTGGCGGCCTCCAGCCGATCCGTAAGTTCCTCCAGCCGCGCGTCGCTGATCAGCTCGCCGGCGATGCGGATGCGCTCGGCGAAGCGCACCAGGTGCGGCGAGGTGATGGCGTGGACCTTGAGCCCCGCGGCCTCGGCGATGGCCCGCAGGTAGGCGACGGTCGAGCCCTTGCCGTTGGTGCCCGCCACATGGATCACCGGCGGCAGGCGGCGCTCCGGGTGACCCAGGGCGGCCAGCAGGCGTTCGACGCGACCCGTGGTCAGGTCGATCAGGCTGGGGTGATTGGCGCGCAGGCGCTGGATCACCGCGTCTGAAGCGCGGATGGGGTCGTGATCCTGCACGGGGGTCAGATCAGGCGGCGGGAAGGTGGGCCCGCCCCATCATCAAGGTCTTCAGGATCGAGCTCAGCACGGCGCGCAGGTCGCCGCGGCTGACCACGCGGTCGACCATGCCGCGCTCCACCAGGAACTCCGAGCGCTGGAAGCCCGCCGGCAGGGTCTCGCGGATGGTCTGTTCGATCACCCGGCGGCCGGCGAACCCGATCAGCGCGTTGGGCTCCGCCAGGTGGACGTCGCCCAGCATGGCGTAGGAGGCCATCACCCCGCCGGTCGTGGGATCGGTCAGGACGACGACATAGGGCAGGCCCGCGGCCTTGACCTCGTTCACGGCCAGCGTCGTGCGCGCCATCTGCATCAGGGCCAGCGTGCCCTCCTGCATCCGCGCACCGCCCGCAGCGGTGAAGATCACGAAGGGTATCTTGCGCTTCACGGCTTCCTGCGCGGCCTTGATGAAGGCCTCGCCCACCGCCATGCCCAGGGATCCGCCCATGAAGGCGAAGTCCTGCACCACCACCATGGTGGGCTGGCCCAGGATATTGCCGACGCCGATCGCCAGCGCGTCCAGCTCGCCCGACGCCTTGCGGGCGGCCTTCAGGCGTTCCGGATAGGGCTTCACGTCCGGGAACTTCAGCGGGTCTTCGACAACCACCGGCGAGGAGATGCGCTCGAACTTGCCGTCGTCGAAGGTGAATTGCAGGCGCTGCGCGGCGCCGATGCGCATGTGGTGGCCGGACGGCGTGACCCACAGCGCGGCCTCAAGGTCGGGCCGATAGATCATCTCCCCGGTGTCGGGGCATTTGACCCAGAGGTTCTCCGGCGTCTCACGCTTGGCGAACGCGTTGCGCACGCCCGGCGCGATGCGCGAGAGCCAGCCGGTGCGTTCACGGGGGGCGGTAGACCGCCCGGGCTTGTCGTTTCTCTGTTCAGCCATCGCCATGGTTCTAGACCGTCGTTTGGCCGACTCGCGCGGAGCGCACAGCCTTAGCCAGGGAATTAACTTTGGAAAGAACCCGCTCGGTCACGTCTTCGTTCATCTCCACCGCTTTGGCGATTTCGTCCACAAGCGCGGATCCTACCACAGCGCCGTCGGCCACGCGGGCGATTGCGGCAGCCTGTTCCGGGGTCTTGATGCCAAAGCCGACCGCCACGGGAAGGCCAGAGGCCTTGCGGACCCGCTCGACGTGCGGGGCGACCACGGCGGCGTCGGCCGCCTTGACCCCGGTCACGCCGGCCACACTGACGTAATAGGCAAAACCCGATGTCCGCCGCTGGATCACCTTCAGGCGCGCGTCGTCGCTGGTGGGTGTGGACAGCAGGAGCAGGGACAACTCCTCCGCATCCAGCGCGTCGGCTAGCGGATCGGCTTCCTCGGGCGGGATATCGACGACGATCAGGCCGTCCGCTCCGGCCGCCGCCGCATCTCGGGCGAAGGTCTGGAAGCCCCGGGTGATCAGCGGATTGGCGTACCCCATCAGGACGATCGGCGTCGTCTGGTCGCCCTTCCTGAACTCCGCGATCATCTGGAGGGTCTTCGAAAGGGTCATGCCCTTGTCGAGCGCCCGCAGTGCGGCGCGCTGGATGGGCGGCCCTTCGGCCATCGGGTCGGAGAACGGGAAGCCCACTTCGATCAGATCCGCGCCCGCCCCGGGCAGGCCCTGCAGGATCTTCAGGCCGGTCGCATAGTCGGGATCGCCGGCCATCACATAGGCGATGAACGCGGCGCGGCCCTCGGCCTTCAGCGCGGCGAAGCGGGCGTCGATGCGCGACGTGGTCAAACTTCGCGCCCCAGATAGGCGGCGACCGTGGCCACGTCCTTGTCGCCCCGACCCGAGAGGTTCAGCACGACGACGCCGTCCTTGCCGACGTCCTTGGCCACATCGCCCAGGCGGGCGAGCGCGTGGGCCGACTCGATGGCCGGCAGGATGCCCTCGAGCTCGGCGCAGAGCTTGAAGGCGTCGAGGGACTCGCGGTCGGTCGCGGTGAGGTAGGTGGCCCGGCCGACGTCATGCAGCCAGGCGTGCTCCGGGCCGATGCCCGGATAGTCCAGTCCGGCGGAGATCGAGTGCGCCTCGGTGATCTGGCCTTCGGCATCCTGCAGCAGGTAGGTCATGTTGCCGTGCAGGACGCCCGGGCGACCGCCGTTGATCGCTGCGGCGTGGCGGCCTGAGTCCATGCCCTCGCCCGCCGCCTCGACGCCGATCAGCCGCACGCTCTCGTCGTTGAGGAACGGATGGAAAATCCCGATGGCGTTGGAGCCGCCCCCGACACAGGCGACGACGGCGTCAGGCAGGCGCCCTTCCAGCTCCATCATCTGGTCGCGCACCTCGCGGCCGATCACCGACTGGAAGTCGCGGACCATCTCCGGATAGGGGTGCATGCCCGCGGCCGTGCCGATCAGGTAGTAGGTGTCGTGGACGTTGGTGACCCAGTCGCGCAGGGCCTCGTTCATGGCGTCCTTGAGCGTCGCCGAGCCGGAGGTCACGGGCCGGACTTCCGCCCCCAGCAGGTTCATGCGGAAGACGTTGGGTTTCTGCCGCTCGACGTCGACGGAGCCCATGTAGACCACGCACGGGAGGCCGAAGCGGGCGCAGACCGTGGCGGTGGCCACGCCGTGCTGGCCGGCGCCGGTCTCGGCGATGATCCGGGTCTTGCCCATCCGCATGGCCAGCAGGATCTGGCCCATGCAGTTGTTGATCTTGTGGGAGCCGGTGTGGTTCAGCTCCTCGCGCTTCAGATAGATCTTCGCCCCGCCGAAGTGCTGGGTCAGCCGCTCGGCGAAATAGAGCGGGCTCGGGCGGCCCACGTAATTCTTCAGGTAGCCGCTCAGCTCGGCCTGGAAGCCCTCGTCGGCCTTGGCCGCGCGGTAGGCGGCGTCCAGCTCATGAACCAGGGGCATGAGGGTTTCGGGCACATAGCGGCCGCCGTAGTCGCCGAACCGGCCGTCGGCGTCCGGATAGGCCGCATAGTCGTTGGGACGAGTGGTCGCGTTCACGGGGATCGACATCACACGCTTTTGGCGGCGTCGAGGAACGCCCGGATCAAGGCGGGGTCCTTTAGTCCGGGACCGCGCTCCACGCCAGAGGAAACGTCTACCAAGGGGGCGCCCGACTGCTGCACCGCCTCGGCGAGATTCCACGGATTGAGGCCGCCCGCCAGGAACCAGGGCCGCTGGAAACGCCGCCCGGAGAGCAAGGTCCAGTCGAAAGCCTGGCCTGCCCCGCCGGGGCGGTCCGCGTCCGGGGCCGGCTTGCCCTCGAACATCAGGTGCTCGACGACGCTCTCGTAATCGACTGCCCGGTCGAGGTCGGACGCCTGCGAAACCGGCAGCGCCTTGATGATGCCCGCCGCGGCGCGCACGCCGATGGCCCGCGCCCGCGCCGGGGTCTCGGCCCCATGTAGCTGGATGAGGTCCGGCTTCAGGGTCTGGGCCACACGGTCTACGGCGGCGTCGTCAGGATCGACCATCAGCGCCACGATTTTCGCCGGACCCCCGCGTACGCCCTGCGCCAGCCGCCATGCGGCGTCGGGCTCCAGATTCCGAGGGCTCTTGGCAAAGAAGACAAAGCCCAGCCATCCGGCGCCGCCGTCCAACGCCGCGGCGACGGCCTCCGGTGTTGAAACCCCGCAGATCTTGGTCTTGACGCCCATGGCCGGCATTAGGGCGTTCGGCCGCGTGGCTGCAAGGGGCGGCCTCAGGCGGCCTTGGTGAAGACGATCGAGCCTTCGAGCATCAAAAGCCGCTTCACCGGGCCGGGCAGGGCCGCATCGAACTCGTCGAGAATGGCGATCGCCCAGTCGGGGAGGGTCAGGGTGTCCAGCCCCGAGCTGAGGCGCAGATGCACGAAGGCCATGTCCCGGTAGAGGGTCTGGTGATCGTTGTGCGGCACGAAGCGGACCTCCGAGAAGCCGCTCTTTCGCCCGGCCGCTTCCAGATGTTCCCGCGAAAACAGCCACTTGTCGTCGAGGTGGGCGAACATGGGCGCATTGGGATCGGGCAAGGTGCGCGCCGTGATATCGACTACCATGTTGCGCAGCACCGTCGCCGCCTCAGGCGCCAGTGGATCGCCGCGCAGCTCGGCCTCGGCGAGGATCCGCTGATAGGCCAGCCGCAAGAGGCCGTGCCCGTCGAACGGCTCCATGAAGATCGCGTGGCCGCCGGGCTTGAGGGCCTTGGCCGCCGCTTCCAGCCCCTGCCGGGGATGCACGAGGTGATGCAGGATGGCCGATCCGGTCACGAGGTCGAAGGCGCCCGGCTCGGCATGGGCGCTCATGGCGTCCATCACCACACATACCACGCGGTCGGAAAGGCCGGTCTCGGCGGCGTAGTCCGCCAGCATCGCCAGCAGGTCGCCCGAGAGATCGGTCGCCACCTGGCGCGCGCCGGGGAAGAGATTGAAGCAGGGCACGATCGAGTTCACGCCGGACCCCGACCCCATGTCGAAGATCAGCGGGTCGGGGGCGACCTCGAGCCCGGTCTGGTCCAACGCCTTGCGGAACATCTTCTCGAAGTGGCGGCTCGCGGCGTAGCGGGCGTGATAGTCGCCGGCGTTGGCCTTGAACTGCTCGGAGATGCGCGCCTCGCTGGCGTCGCCCTCGATCGCCCAGACCGGCGTCGCATGCCCGGCCACGTCCATCGCCGGAACCAATGGGCTCGCGAACAGAGGTTCGGCCCAAGCCGGCAAGAGGTGTCCGGCAGCCCGGAGGTCGGCATCCATCGCTCGGCCTCTCTAGGCCTTCGTCCGCTGGGATTTCAGGAGATCGCGGATTTCAATGAGCAGGGCTTCCTGAGGCGGCGGCGCAGGCGGATCGGCAGGCTTGGCGGCGTCGGCGCGGCGAATGGCGTTCACGCCCTTGACCAGCAGGAAGACCACCCAGGCCACGATCAGGAACTTGATCGTGGTGTTGAGGAATAGGCCGTAGCGGATCGCGACCTCCTCGTTGACTTTGGTGAGCGGGTTGTCGGGCTTCAGAACCCAGGCCAGGCTCGAGAAATCGATGCCGGAAAGCGCCAGCCCGATCGGCGGCATGACAACGTTGTCGACCAGGCTTCTGACAATGTCGTTGAAGGCCGCCCCGACGATCACGCCGACCGCCAGGTCGATCACGTTGCCGCGGGCGATGAACTCGCGAAATTCCGAAAGAATGCTCATCGGCGACGGGCCTCCCTGAGCTCTACTGGACGCGGACTACTCGTCGTCGGCGTTCAAGCGTTCCCGCAGTTCCTTACCGCTCTTGAAGAATGGCACGTGCTTGGCGCGAACTTCAACCGGCTCGCCGGTGCGGGGATTGCGTCCGGCGCGCGCATCGCGGGAACGAACCGAGAGCGCACCGAAGCCACGCAACTCGACGCGGCCGCCGTCTTCGAGCGCCGCGATCATCCGCTCCAGGACAACACCCACCACGCGCTCGATGTCGCGTTGCGTGAGGTGCGGATTCTCTTCCGCGAGTTTGGCGATGAGTTCCGACTTGATCATGCGGGCCCCTTGAACCGGCGAGACCATGGGCGAGTCCGCCTTTGTATTCAAGGCGCAAATGGGATTTCAGCGCGTCTACGGTCCAGCTTTGCCGCAGGAACAGGCGACAACCCTAGGACGTGCGCGCAATTCGGCGCTCGCGTGAGCCGTCGGCGTCGGGCCCGCTACTTCGGAGCCCGGATCAGGCTGTCGTCGGCGGCGATGCGGCGCATGGCTCGGGTCGCGGCTTCCGCGTCGGCGGCCGGGATCTCCGGAACCAGCGACCGGGTCTCGACGACGAAGCTCGCGAGACCGTCCTTGATGGCCGACGAGCGTCTGAGTTCGAGCCCGCCCACCGTCTCCGTCCCATTGGGGCCGCGCACGGCGAAGCCCTCGCCCTTGGCGGGCAGTACGAACTCCGTCGTCGAGATCGAATAGAGCGGATAGGGCACCGCGAAGGGCGCGTCGCGGTTGGGGCCCGGCTCGCGGCGCGGGAACCCGGAGACCCGGTTGGCGCTCGCGACAACCCGGTACTCGCGCACGCCCAGGTCGGCGTTGTTGCGCCAGTCGAGATCGGCCTTGCCGGTGATCCGGAACTCGAAGGCGTCGTGATCGGCGTCGTCGGTCCAGTCGATGGTGTCGACCTGCACCCAGCTCATCGAACCTGAAAGCTGCTGGCGGAAACCGCGCTCGAAGTCGGCGCGCGGGACCCTGGCCATGTTCTGGCGCAGGGCGTTGGCGGCGTCGCCGGTCACCCGGGTGATGAGCGTCATCGGGGCGGGGGCGTCGAGGCCCTGGGACACGTCGAAGCGGGTGAGCGACGTGGCGGTGGGCTGGGCAAGCGGCGGAAGCTGGATCGCTTCCAGATCGGCGCCTGTCGCGCGGACCGGCAGCGCCCAATGGTGCGGGGGCGGCCTCATGGCGTCGAGGCCGCTGCGATCGCCGGTGCGGGTTCCGTCCAGCCAATAGACCTTGCCCCCGATCGTCGCGCGGACGATCACGTGGTTGAAGGCCCCCAGCGACGGCAGCCGCTCGTTCAGCCCGTCGCCGCCGCCGAGATTGACCAGCGCCGGCTCGGCCTGGATCCCCAGCTCCTTCAGAAGCGCCAGGAGCAGCACGGTCTTGCCCTTGCAGTCGCCAAAGCGGCGCTGCCAGGTCTCGTCGGCCTTGGCCGGCACGTAGCCGCCCTCTCCCAGGCCGATGAAGAAGTAGCGGGTCTTCTCCTCCACCAGGCGCAGCGCGGCGAAGGCGCGGGCCTTGGGATCCTTCGTGCTGGCGGCGATCGCCTTGGCTTCAGCCCGGATGGGGCTGTCCTTGGAAACCTCCATGGCCTTGGCGTAGTGGGGCGCCATCAGCACCGAGATCTCTTTCCAGGTCTGGAAGCTGGAGGTCTCCAGCGTGCCGATCCGGCGGAAACGCAGGGGCGCGCCGACCGGCGGCTTGGGCGGCTGGACGTTGGTCGCGTCATAGGTCAGCCAGGTCCGTCCGTCGCGCTGGGAGACCGCCGGCGGGCCATAGCCGGCCGTCGCGCTCCAGCGTGCCGGGGTGCTGTCCGGCCACGACACGATCGCGCGATAGCGCGACGCCACGCCGGCGAAGGCCAGGCCCTCGGCGTCGTAGGAGCGGCCCTGGGTGATCGGGTCCCTGTGGGTGGTTGTGTAGGAATAGTCGAGGATGTCGCCCACCTGCAGGCCCTCGAGCTGCTGGGTCGCGCTCATCCGGCCGTCGAGCATGGCGCGCTCCAGGTCAGTCTCGCGGCGCAGCACCAGCATCTTCTTGCCATCGCCCAAAAGGTCGATGGTCTGGCCGTTACGAATGATCCGCATCCAGTGGAAGGTGACGCTCTCGGTGTCCGGGCTCCACGTCTGACCAAAGCTGGTCATGCCCGTGAGGCCCTCGGGCTTGAGGATCTTCCTGATCCGCCGGTTGTAGTAGGCGTCGCCGTCCGGGCTGAGGCGGGACTGATTGTCGTCGAGCAGAGTCTGGACCGCCGCCGCACCATCGACCGACGGCGCCTCGGGCACCGGCGCGACCTCGACCCAGGCTGGCGGCGGGGCGAAAGCGGGAGTGAGCGTCGCGGCCCGCGAGGCCGGCGAACTCGCAAACGCAACGGCCAACGCCGCAACCAGACCCAGGACCCGTGACACCTAGACGATACTCCCCGAACCGACGCGGCGACGCTTACGATAAGACCGGCGCGCAAAAAGGAAACGTCGCAAGCGCCCGACGTCGCGGCGCCGGTCCAGCTTCATTGAACCGCCTTCGTGGCGGAGCCGGGGCCGCGTCTTGCGGTCGTGAAATATCCCGGATCGCTGGACGCAGACATGAAAA
>JBOHKZ010000114.1:0-4402 GCA_050729355.1 Phenylobacterium sp.
ATGCCAAACTGTTCGAACGCGGCGGGCCACCCGGCCCGTGGGACGGCAAGCGCCTTGACGTCGCGCTGCAGGACTTCGCCCAGCTGAGCCGCGACGTCATCCGCGCTGACCATCGAGCCAAGCTCGACGATGCGGCGCTCAGACCACTCCGGCCCGATCAGCAGCGTCGCCACCTCGGCGCCGATGTCGTTTGTCGCGACCATGGTCGATTTCCGGTCGGTCGGACTGTAGTAGACGGGCAGCGTGCCGCCCTGGGCGACGTGCAGGCCGTAAAGGAAGTTCTCGAAGAACCCGCCGGCGCGCACGATGGCGATTGGCGATGTCAGGTCATGCAAGCCTTGCTCCAGTAGCGCCAGCGCCGTGATCATCCCCAGCCCGCTGGTTCTGTTCGCCCCCATCGACGAGAGCGCAACCACGCGTGGCGGCGGTGCTTTGGTGAGCGCCTCGACATAGTTCGCGATCATACCCTTGGCTTCTTTGAAGTCCGGCGAAGGCGCCCAGGCAGCCGGCAGCATGACAAATGCGCCGTCGACGCCCTTGAGCGCCCGCTCGATGGCGGGCGCATCGTTCCAGTCGCCGTCGACCAAGTCGATGCCCTGCTCCGCCCAGCTTGCCGCCTTCGCGCGGTCGCGGACCAGCGCACGCACCGCCTTGCCTTGCGCCAGCAAATGCCTTGCCGTCGCACCGCCCACGTTTCCCGTGATTCCCATGACTAAAAACATGCGTTTACTCCTGATGTGGGGGCGGTGCTCGACCCAGTTGATTCAGCGGATGAGCGGCAGAAGGGCGCGGACACGGGCATCGCGCATGTAGAGGCCGCCCCATGTCAGCGCGCCCAGCAGCAGGGAAATCAGTTCAGGCGGCGAGCCCAACTCACCGATGCGGACATGGGCGCAGATGGCGCCGCCCAGAAAGCCCGTCACCAGGATTGCGCCAAGGACAGCGGTGGCTGGCAGGGCGTAAAGGAGGGCGCAGGCGAGGATGATCGGACCCACGATACGGGTCAGGTCCAACGCGAACCCGGTCTCCTGCAACATGCTCGCGATCTGTGTCGGCGCGAAAAGCTGAATGGTCCCGTCCGCCGCCAGGGCGACAACGACAACCGTGCTCATGATCCGGCCGGCCCAAAGAGCGCGATTGAAGGTCATGGTTTCCGGCGCCTGATGAAGGTTCATGGTTTCAGACATTTGGCTTTCTCCGAGGAGGTCACTCCCCCTTCGAGGCCTTCTACTTACTGTGCCTCCCAAATGTGATAAATGCCGATGGATTGAACGCAGTGTTCTCAAAACGAGGAACAATGGCCAGGCCCGGAAATGCAGAACCTCGACCCCATCCTCATCTTCATAACGGTCGCGGAAATGGGGAGCTTCACCCGCGCGGCCGATAGCCTGGGCATTCAAAAGGGAAGAGCCTCAACGGCGGTCCGGAGGCTGGAAGACGATGTCGGTGTCAGGCTCCTGCACCGGACGACGCGCAGCGTGCAGTTGACGGAGGACGGACGCGCATTTCATGCCCGCGCCCGCGATCTGCTTGCTGAAGTCGATGACCTACACGCCATGTTCGCTGGCGATCGCGTGGCGCTCCGCGGGCGACTGCGGGTCGATCTTCCGACCGAGGTGGCGCGCACAACGGTCGTGCCGGCCTTGCCGGATTTCCTGGCGGCCCATCCCGAGTTGGAGCTGGAGATGTCGAGTACGGATCGGCAGGTCGATCTGGTCCAGGAGGGGTTCGACTGCGTCTTGCGGCTTGGACCCATAAGGGACGAGGCGCTGATCGCCCGCCCGCTGGGCAAGCTGCGCATGGTCAACGCCGCCAGTCCCGCTTATCTGGCGCGCCACGGCGTGCCTCGATCACTGGAAGATCTCCAGCGTCAGGGCCACCGGACGGTTCATTTTTCGAGCCTGCTGGGCGCAAAACCCCACGGATGGGAATATCCGGACGGCGACCGCTACACGACGTTTCAGTTGCCCGGTGCGCTGCACGTCAACAGCGCTCAGACCTACGAAGCCGCCGCCCTCGCCGGCCTTGGCCTGATTCAGGCGCCGCTCATGGGGATAGGCCGATACCTAGAGAGCGGCGCGCTTGTGGAGATCATACCCGATCTTCGTCGCCGGGCGCTCGACGTGTCCCTCGTCGTAGCACATCGGCGCAATCTGTCGCGCCGAGTCCGCGCCTTCATGAAATGGATCGAAGATGTGCTGAAGCCGTATCTGGAATAGCGAGGCGAACACCATCGTCCGGCCCTCGAAATTCACTTTTCACATCGCTCGCTGCGCTCGCCCAATTGGTCGGTTTTAGCACAGCCTGGGGCCTGCGCCGCTCGAAGGGGTCGGACGAGACGCCCGCCAGGCTCGGCCGCAGGGGAAGGCCTTCCCCTCCTCCACAGCTTCTCTCGCCCGCTGACTCTTTCAGCTTGGCCGCGCCAGGCGCTTCCACCTATATCCGGCCCATGGAGTCCCGGTTCGTTACCCGCCCCGACAGCGACGGCTATAGCGTTCGCGACCTCTGGACCGGCCAGCCGGCGATTCTCGCCGCCATGCCGCAGAAGGGTCTCTCGCAGGAAGACGCCGAACACACGGCCGCCCTGCTGAACCGGTCGGCCGCGGACCCCGCACAGCCGAACTAGCGACGGCTTTCGCCCTAGAGCGGCGCGACCACCTGCACCGCCAGCACGGGACGCCACGGCCCGTCGGGCGCAACCTGCACCTGGATCTCCGCAATCACCTCCACATGCATTGAGGCGGCCAGGGCGCAGAGCCGGTTGAACTCGGCGACGGTCGCCTCGATCTCGGCGGCGAGAAGGCGGGGATCGATCGGGGGCGGGACAGGCATGGTTCCCTCTACGCCACACGGTGGCTCGGCGTCAGACGACAGCGTGTCTCATTGCGCCTTGGCCAAGCGGGTCAGCAGCTCCCGAAGCCGCGGTTCCAGGGCCGTCACGGGCGGCGAGGTCCGAAGCCAGGCGTCCGCCGCCTCAATGCCCTGGCGTCCCGCCGCCGACCAGTCGTCGGCCCGCCGCAGCTCCGACATCACCGCCTGCGCCCGCCGTCGCGGATCCGGCGCCGAGCCGAAGGTGCGCACGAGCTGACGCGCGACGATGAGGGCCTGATGGCGACTGCCGGACATGATGCCTCTGGCGGAGTGCACGATGCGGCCACGCAGCCGCCGTCTCGGCGACGCTTAGCCTCACCCACCGCGGTGACACAAGCGTTGCCGCTCCGTGGGCGGACTGCAACAACGGGGCCTCGAAGGTCACGCGAGAGCCCGCATGGGAAAATACGATCCGCTGGAAGGCCATCTGCGCCGTCAGAAGACGGCGACCTATGAGATGACCTTCCGCGACATCGAACGCGTCCTGGGCAGCCTTCTGCCAAAGAGCGCTCAGCGGTCCGATTGGTGGGCGAACGAACAGACCCCAGCGACCTGCCACATCCAATGCAAGGCCTGGCTGCGCGCCGGATTTCGCGCCGTTCCACAATCGGCCTCCGAACGCGTCCGGTTCGAGCGGAGCTGACCTCCTGCTGACTGCGGCGCTATGCCAACCGACCCATGGCACGGCCGGATCTGATCCATCCCATGGCCCCTGAGAGGACCGGATGGTGCGGGCGGTCGGGGTCGAACCGACACTCCTTTCGGAACTGGATTTTGAATCCAGCGCGTCTACCAGTTTCACCACGCCCGCATCGGCGGCCCTTCTAGCGACGATGCCGCGGTCCGCCAAGGTCGGAGCGTGTTCAGATCGCGCGCAATTCGCTTTACGCCAGAAGCGGCCTCGCCCGGTAAGTGGACATCCAGCCCGGGACGGCCGGCTTCGACTCACGGCGGACATTGGGGTGTGCGGACTTGGTCGTGACGCCATCTTAGGTGGCCGCCGGCGCAGCGCTGACGACAGTAGCTGGAGTGTCTGCGGAGTTCGGGGCGCCTCCAGGGGTCGACGACCCTATAGCTCGGCGCCCCGATGAGTCGCGCGCCCGGCAACTTAGCCGACCAGGCAACTTTTCGGGACATTAGATCGTTATACGATATAATTGACCCAAGAAACTTCCAGGAGGTCAACGTGACGACAGGATCCCTACCCTTCCGAGCTCGGGACGCGCCGACGCTGCCGGCTGCACGACCAAAGATCGCGCTAGGGGGCGTCCCTGAGATCCTTTTTGGGATCGGGGTGCTCGCGGCGCTCTTCCTGATCTCGATGGCGCTTTGGTTCGTCCTCAGCACGTTTCTGATGTGAGGCCCGGCAGGCCTTCGCTCAATCTTCGTCCCGACCGCCTGACGCAGATCGAGTTCGGGCTTCGCGCGACGGCAATGGAGCGCAGGGTGGTCCGCTTCACGGCGCTCTTCGGCGCCGCCCTCGATGAACAAGGATACGTTACTGCGCGGTCTCATTAGATCGTGATACGAT
>JBOHKZ010000115.1:0-2947 GCA_050729355.1 Phenylobacterium sp.
CGTCCGAAATGGGTGGAACGCGGGGAGATCAGCGCGTCGCAGCCGCAGGAACGTCTTTCCGGTGCGGGGTTTTGGACTGGGCGGGCGCCTTGCGCATTTGCGTGCAGGTGGTCGTGCCGGCGGGGCAGCGGATCACGCCGCCGCCCTGACCGTCCCCATCCACATCGTCGACAAGAATGACCACGTCGCCGTTCTGTTCGTGGATCACCTTGCAACCACGCTGTTGGTTGCAGCGGCGGACTGCGTCGCCTCGGGAAGTCTCCGCATACGCAGTTCCCGCAGAAAGTGCGCCGAAACCAACAATGGAACAGGCGCCGATCAACAGTAATAGAGGACGCGACGACATGGGACCTCCAGATGCTCGCGGTTGAAGTCTCATCGAATAGCACATCGGAAGGCCAAAATGAACGCAAGGCGCGCGCCCGGCGCCGCGGCGTTGACTCAGGGTTGCGTTGATTCCTACCTGCGCCCTCCGCTTCATGAGGGAGAGGCGGCGCGTCCGCTAGAGCGCGGCCACCTCGGCCAGCGTCGCCCGCACCAGGTCGGGGCGTTCCATCGGCAGGAAATGCGACGTCCCGGGAATGGTCTCGGTGTCGATCCGACCGGTCGCCGCGCGGTCCGCCTCGGCGCCCTCCAGGCGGAAGGTCGAGGCCGTCTCGGCCCGCAAAATGCGGATCGGGCAGCGGCTCTCGCGAAAGGCCGCCCAGATGTCGTAGTTGTGGGTGCGGAAGTTGGAGGCTTCCCAGGCCGGCGTGCAGGTCAGGGTGACCTCGCCGGTCTCGGTCTCCCGAAAGCCCGCTTCCACATAGTCGGCGAGCTGCTGGGGTCTCCAGGTCCGAAAGGCGCCTCGGCCGGTATAGGCCTCGATGACCGCGGCCTTGCTGGGGAACGTCGCCCGGCGGCGCTCGGCGCCCGCGGCGAGCGGATTATCCCGCATGGCCTCGGCGTCCGAGGCTATCCCGGCCGACATCACCACCGGATCGAAGAGGGCGAGCGCCTTCACGCGGGCCGGCTCGGCCGCGGCGGCGAGCAGGCTGGAGGTTCCACCCATCGAATGTCCGGCCAGCACCACCGGCGCGTCCGCGACCGAGGCGATCAGCGCCAGGAGGTCGTCGCGGAACTGCACCCAGCCCTCGCGCCCCTCGATCGTCGCGGGCAGGGTGGTGGCGCCATGACCGCGCAGGTCGATGGCCAGGATCCGCAAGCCCGCCGCCAGCGGGCTCAGGATGCTCAGATAGGTGCGCGCGTTGAATCCGTTGGCGTGGGAGAAGATCACGTCGATCGGCCGGCTGGCCGGGCCGAGCTCGAGCCCCGCCATGGCTCCGCCGCGGCCTGGCAGATCGATCGTCCGCGTCCGCGGCAGGTAGTCGCTCGTGGCGTTCATTGGGGCTCCCCTCGCCCCCATATAGCCGCGCAGAGCCCGAGGAGAAGACATGAAGCTCGCCACCATCGGCTATGAGCGCGCCACCCAGGCCGACGTGATCGACCGGCTGAAGACCGCGGGCGTCGAGGTGCTGATCGACGTGCGCGCCGTCGCGGCCTCGCGCCGGGCGGGGTTTTCCAAGACGCTGCTGGCCGCCAGCCTGAACGAAGCCGGCATCGGCTATGTGCACCTGCGCCAGCTCGGCACGCCGAAACCCGGCCGCGACGCCGCGCGCAAGGGCCGGGTCGCCGAGATGCACGCCATCTTCGAGGACCATATGGCCGAGCCGGCCGCGCAACTGGAGCTCGCCAAGGCCACCGAGATCATCCGGGACAAGAAGACCGCCCTGCTCTGCTACGAGGCCGACCACGCCGTCTGCCACCGCGCGATCCTGGCAAACCGGATCCGCGATGAACTGGGGTGCGAGATCGAGCCGCTCTGACGTCGTCAGAAATCCATCCCGTCACCCGGACGGCCTGCGAGGCCCAGCCGGGACCCAGGCCGGACACACTGCAGAAGCCCTGGGTCCCGGGTCTCCACTGCGCTACGCCCGGGATGACAATGAGGGTGTTGGCTTACCCGGCGTCCTGGGCCGATGATCCGGGAAAATCCAGGAGACGCCCCATGAACGCCCCCGCGACCATCGACGTGACCACCCGCGACTGGACCTGCTTCGCCGTCACCATCGCGGACAAGGTCGCCCACATCCAGCTCAAGCGCCCCGAGGCGATGAACTCGATGATCCGCGACTTCTGGAACGAGCTGCCGGCCATCGTGCGCGACATCAGCGACAACGCCCGGGCCCGCTGCATCGTCATTTCCTCGACCGGCAAGCATTTCTCGGCCGGCATGGACCTGGCGGTGTTCGGCGGCGGCGGATCGACCAGCTCCGGCGGCTCGTCGGACCGCGCCATCGCCGGCGAGAACCAGCGCCACCATGTGCACCACCTGCAGGACTGCTTCAGCTGCCTGGACGAGGCGCGCCTGCCGGTGATCGTGGCGATCCAGGGCGGTTGCGTCGGCGGCGCGGTGGACATGACCAGCGCCTGCGACATCCGCTACGCGACGGCCGACGCCTTCTTCGTGATCCAGGAGATCAACATCGGCATGACCGCCGACGTCGGCACCTTCCCCAGGCTCTGCAAGCTGATCCCCGAGGGCTGGGTGCGCGAGCTTGCCTACACCGGCCGCCGGATGCCCGCGAAGAAGGCGATGCAGATCGGCTGGGTCAACGAGGTGTTCGACACCCAGGACGAGATGCTGGCCCACGCCATGGAGACCGCCCGCGAGATCGCGTCGAAGGCCCCGCTGGCCGTGGTCGGATCGAAGGTGATGATCAACTACGCCCGCGATCACACCATCAAGGACGGGCTGGACTACATCGCTGTGTGGCAGACCGGCATGTTCTCGGGCCCGCACATGGGCGAGGCGTTCAAAGCCAAGGCAGAAAAGCGCGACGCCGACTTCCCCGACCTGACGCCATTGCGTCACGAGATGTAGCTACCCAGGTTGAGCGCCGGGCCC
>JBOHKZ010000116.1:0-4317 GCA_050729355.1 Phenylobacterium sp.
GACGGAATCTCAAACAATCGTGTTCAGGAATGCAGCGCACGATGGATTGTCCGTGGTATATCGCCGGCCCGACGGCAACATCGGCTGGATCGACCCCGAAAGAATCAAGGCGAACGGGGTTGGTTCCGAAGGAACTGGGGAGGCCTGAGAAGCGCTTCGCAGGACCGTCACAGCGACCTGTCAGGGGGACGGTCGTGAGAAGTGATTGCGAGCTTTAGAGACCCAATGCAAATCGGCGAACTCCTCGATCGCAATGCGATCGCCTTGCGCATAAGCGCGTCCAATAAGCGTAAGGCCCTCGCGGTCATCGCCGAGATCGCGGCCCGCAACTTCGGCCTCGACGCCGGTCACGTGCTCGACGCGCTGACCGAGCGTGAGCAGGCGGGCTCCACCGGCGTCGGTCACGGCGTCGCAGTGCCGCACGCCCGGCTCGAGGGCCTGACCCGCCTGCGCGGCGTCTTCGTGCGCGTTGAGCACCCCGTCGATTTCGATTCCGTCGACGACCAGCCGGTCGACCTGATCTTCGCGCTCTTCGCGCCCAAGGAGGCCTCGGGCGTCGAGCACCTGCGCGCGCTCGCCCGCGTCTCGCGCCTGCTGCGTCAGGCGGAACTGCGCGAGCAGCTGCGCCAGGCGCGCACCGCCGACGCCATCCACGCCCTCCTGGTCCAGGACGGCGGCCCCGCCGCCCGCGTCACCGCGGCCTAGCCAAAGAAAAACCCTCCCCAACGGGGAGGGCGGAGATCTCTCTTTCCCTCCCCTTTTGGGGAGGGTGGACGCGGCGAAGCCGCGCCGGGTGGGGAAGCGTGGGCCAGCGTGCTGACTCAGCAACTGTGCGTGACTACCCCACCCTGATCGCTGCGCGATCTGTCCCTCCCCAGCGGGGAGGGCAGGCCTTAGTGCACTGAGACCGGGGCCAGTTCGTGCGCGAGGGCGGCGGCCACCGCACTGTCGCGGTCGGTCATCACCGCCAGGCGCTCGCCGTCGGCGCGGTGCACCGCATAGAGGGTCTGTTCGGGGGTCAGTTCGAACCCCTGCGCCTGGGCCATCGGAACGCTCGCCAGAAGCTCGGCGCCTGTCACCGGTCGCACATAGACGAGGTTGGGCGCCCCAAGGGCGGCGAACGCTTCGGTAGAAAGAATAGGCGTCATCATGACCACCTCCACTAAACTCAACGCTTCGAAACGGCTGCCGGTTCAGCCAACCGTCTCAGGGACAGAACGCCGGACAATCCGCGCGTCCTAAAAGCAACACTTCTCTTCAACTCAGGCGACGGTGCGGATCGGCACCTTCACCACGCGCTTTTCAGGCTCCGGCCTCGCCAATTCGATGTGCAGGAGGCCGTGCTCCAGGAGCGCGCCCTCCACCTCCATCCCGTCGGCCAGCACGAAGCTTCGGATGAAGCCGCGCGCCGCGATGCCCCGATGCAGGAAGGCGTCCTCCGGCTTGGCGACGTTCCCGTCGCGTCGGCCGGCGACCACCAGCTGGCGGTCTTCGATCGTCACCTCCAGCTGATCGGGCGAGAAGCCCGCCACCGCCAGGGTGATGCGCAACCCGCCGTCGCCGCGGTCTTCCACATTGTACGGCGGGTAGCTCTCGGCGGCGGCCTTGGCGGCGCGCTCGATGAGGCTGCGGGTGTGCTCGAAGCCCAATAGGAACGGGCTATCGAAGATAATCGAACGGTTCATCCTGGAGTCCTTAGAGAAGCGACTCTCCGGTCGGACCGCCCTTGAGCGGCGCGGCTCGACCGGACAAGAACTATTTGGGAATTCGAACGCGCGTTTGCAATGCGGCGTGGATCCAGGGCTTCAATCCACCGTGAACGGGACCTGCGGCGACTCGAAATAGCCCTTCCCGTCCGCCGCGATCACCCGCACCGCGACCTGGTGCGGACCGTTGATCAGGAATCCCGCCGGCAGGGTCACCGTAAACCCGGTGGGCGCCAGCGCCGGCGTTTTGAAATAGGCGCCCACGTCGGCGCGCGTAAGCCCGTAGGTCGCCGCATAGGCCTTGCCGTCGATCGCCACCTCGATCCCCGTGGCCGGCGCCTTGGCGACCGGATCGAAGCCGAAGCCGCTCAGCACGATCGGCGCGTCGCCCGGCGTGCCCGCCGGCTGCTTGTTCAGGGGATCTAGCGCCTCGCCCACCCGGTCGAGGGAGAAGGCCGCGCCCTCGGTCCGCTTGGCCAGGCCGTCCGTCACGCCATCCGCGGGCGGCGCGATGGCCGGGGCGGCCGCCGGCGCCTTGGCCATCGGATCTGGCGGCACATGGCGCGGCTTGGGGTTGTCGCATCCCGCCAGGGTCAGCAAGGCCAAGGCGGCGACGGCGTGCAGCTTCAATCGACTTCTCCCCGACCTCGAGCGGCGCAGGCCCCGTCCAGCTTGTAGCGGTTCGGCCGCCTCGCGAAAGGCCCCCCATTTTCCATTTGTGGGCAGCGCTGATTACAGGTGATAGTCTCCGCAACAACGCAAGGAGGGACGCCGATGCCTTACGCCCAGGGACGCGTCTATCACGACGCCGACAGCCACCTGATGGAGCCGGCCGACTGGCTGGTCCCCTTCGCGGAGGGCGCCATGAAGGACCGCCTCCTCAGGCGCGATCCGCCGTCGACCCGCCCGCCGATCGCAGCCCCCAAGGAGAAGGTCATCGAGGGCCTGATCGCCGGCCCGAAGGGACGCCTGGCCTACGGCGCCTGCGATCCGGCCGAGCGCACGCGGGCGCTGGACGAGCTGGGCTTCGCGAGCCAGCTGGTGTTCCCGACCTCGGCGCTGCGCCCGTTCCGCACCTCGTCCGACCTCGACGTGGTCTACGCCGGGACCCGCGCCGCCAACCGCGCCATGGCCGATTTCTGCCGCGACGACCGCCTGATCGGCGTGGCCTATGTCCCGCTCGACGACCCGGCCCGCGCGGTCGAGGAAGCCCAGGAGGCCATCCGCCTCGGCTGCGGCGCGGTCTGGGTCCCGTCCACCCCGGGCGGCGAGCGCTCGCCGGGCCATCCGGACCTCGACCCCTTCTGGGCGCTGCTCGCGGCCCGCCGCATCCCCTTCGTGCTGCACATCGGCGCCGGCTCCCGCGTCCTGCCGCCCGCCTACCTCAACAACGGCCGCGCGCCCTCGCCGGACCTGCACGGCGGCGGCGAGAACCTGCGCTTCAAGGACTACGTGGTCCTGCCCCATTCGGCCGAGATGTTCCTTGCGGCCCTGGTCTACGACGGCGTCTTCGACCGCATCCCCGAGCTGCGCGGCGGCGTCATCGAATACGGCGCCTACTGGGTGCCGGGCTTCCTGCGCCAGATGGACATGGGCGCGCGCAGCTTCGGCCGCACCGACCCCTACCTGCAGGCGCTCTCGGCCAAGCCCTCGGAGCTCATCCGCCGGCACGTGAAGTTCACGCCGTTCCCCGGCGAGGACGCCGGCTACCTGATCAAGGACAGCGGCGCCGACCTCTACATGTTCTCCAGCGACTACCCGCACCCGGAGGGCACCAACGATCCGATCGGCCGCTTCGAGCGCACCTTCGGCGAGCTCACCGACGCCGACCGCGAACTCTTCTATTCGAAGAACTTCGAACAGATGCTCGGGATCACCGAACCCGCCGTCGCCTGAGCCGGTCATCGCCCCGGACCCTGTCAAGGCCTGACAATCCGGCGGCGCGCTCCCATCTCTCCCGTCTGCGGCGGGCGAGATCCGAAGGAGCTTCAAGATGACAAGCAAGGTCTGGTTCATCACCGGTGTGTCCAAGGGCTTCGGCCGCATCTGGGCCGAGGCCGCCCTGGCCCGCGGCGACCGCGTCGTGGCCACCGCGCGCGACGCCACGACGCTGCAGCCGCTCGTCGCCCGGTACGGCGACAACGTCCTGCCCCTCGCACTCAATGTAGACAGCAAGACCGCCGTCGACGCGGCGGTCGCCGAGGCCATCGCCCGCTTCGGCCGCATCGACGTGGCGGTCAACAACGCCGGCTACGGCCAGTTCGGGACCATCGAGGAGGTCAGCGAGGCCGAGGCCCGCGACCAGATGGAGACCAACTTCTTCGGCGCCCTTTGGGTCACCCAGGCCGTGCTGCCGCAGATGCGTAGCCAAGGCTCCGGCCACATCATCCAGGTGTCGTCGATCGGCGGCGTCAACGCCTTCCCGGCCATCGGCCTCTACCACGCCTCCAAGTGGGCGCTCGAAGGCTTCAGCCAGGCGCTGGCCCAGGAGGTCGCGGGCTTCGGCATCAAGGTCACCATCGTCGAGCCGGCCGGCTACGCCACCGACTGGAGCGGCCCCTCGGCCAAGCGCGCCGCCCCCATCGCGGCCTACGACGAGGTCCGCGCCGCC
>JBOHKZ010000117.1:0-4603 GCA_050729355.1 Phenylobacterium sp.
CGCCAGCGCGCCAAGCTGATCAAGCCAGATTCGATCCTGCAGACCGTCTTCCCCGGACAGGCGCCGGCGCACGGCGACACCACCTATTTCACCACCGCCGATAAGGACGGGATGATGGTCTCGATCATCCAGTCCAACTATCGCGGCATGGGCTCGGGCCTGATGCCGGACGGGCTGGGCTTCATGTTCCAGGACCGCGGCGAGCTCTTCTCGCTGACCGACGGCCACCCCAACGTCTATGCGCCCGGCAAGCGGCCGTTCCAGACCATCATCCCGGGCTTCGCGACGCAGGGCGGCAAGGCCCTGCTCAGCTTCGGCGTCATGGGCGGCGACATGCAGCCGCAAGGCCAGGCGCAGATCATCTCCAACATCGTCGATTTCGACCTGGGACTGCAGGAGGCCGGCGACAGCCCCCGCTGGCACCACGACGGCGGCATGGAGCCGACCGGCGAGAACCTCGGGCCGATCGGCGTGCTCAACCTGGAGACCGGCGTGCCGGCGGCCACGGTCGCGGCGCTCGCCAAGCTCGGTTGGCAAATGAAGCCCGCCCCCGGCGGCTACGGCGGATACCAGGCCATCCAGGCCTGGCCCGGCCGCTACGCCGCCGCCACCGAGATGCGCAAGGACGGCGTGGCCCTGGCGTACTGATGTCCCCCTCGGCCGCATTTTTGGGTTGTCATCCCGGACGGCCGCAGAGCCGATCCGGGACCCAGGGCGGACGCACTGCACCGGCCCCTGGGTCTCGGGTCTCCGCTGCGCTGCGCCCGGGATGACAGATGAGTTCTAAGCCCACCTTCTTCGCAACCCCGGCCGAGTGGCGCGCCTGCTGGAGGAACACCACGCCACCGCCGTCGAACTCTCCGTCGGGTTCTGGAAGCGGAAGACCGGCAAGCCCTCGATCACCTGGCCGCAGAGCGTCGACGAGGCGCTGTGCTTCGGCTGGATCGACGCTGTGCGTCACCGGATCGACGACGAGGCCTACCGCATCCGCTTCACGCGCCGAAAGCCGAGCGGGATCTGGAGCCAGGTCAACATCAAGCGTTTCGCCGAGCTGAAGGCGGAGGGCCGCATCACAACGGCGGGCTAGGCGGCCTACGACGTCGGCGCTCACCGGACGAAAGTCTATTCCCACGAAAGGCCGCCCGCCGAATTCGCGCCGGAAGAGCTCGAAGCGTTCCAGGCGAACGCCGCGGCCTGGGCCAGATTCCAGGCCTTCCCGCCCAGCTACCGCAAGGTCGCCATACACCGGGTGACCAGCGCCAAGAGCGGGGCCACCCGCGCCAAGCGCCTGGCGATCCTGATTGACGCCTCGGCCCTTGGATTGCGCCTGAGGTCACCCACCCAGATCGATCAGTGATTCTCTGCCGTCATCCCGGACGGCCAAAGAGCCGATCCGGGACCCAGAGCTAAGCCCACTCGAGCGTGCTCGGCTCTATGGGACCGGATCCGTCGGGGTCTTCTTCTTGGTCAGCATCTGCCAGGCGATGACGGCCAGGCAGACCAGGAAGGCCAGCCCGGCCAGGGCGCGGATGGCGTGCACCAGGACGCCTGCGACGGCGCAGGCGACCATGATCGCCAGCAGGATGACCAGCCACTTGCCCATCATTTCAACTTCTTGATCGCCGGCGCGAGCGGCTGTTCAGCGTCGCAATAGTCGTCCCACGCCTTGGTCTTCTTCAGCAAGCCGGGGACAGTGCGCAGTGTGTATTTCTTCGGGTCCAGCCCCGGCTTCACCTGGTTCCAGGTCAGAGGGAATGAGACCGTGGCGCCGGGCCTCGCCCGGGGCGACAGCGGCGCGACCGCGGTCGAAAGCCGGTCGTTGCGCAGGTAGTCCAGGAAGATGCGGCCCACCCGCTGGGCCTTGGCCATATTGACCACGTATTTCGCCGGCTCGTCGCGGGCGATGGCCAGGCAGAGGTCCTGGGCGAATTTCTTGGCGGTCGGCCAGTCCATCTTGCCCTTGCCGCCCTTCAGCGGCGTGACCACGTGCAGGCCCTTGCCGCCGGTGGTCTTGCAGAAGGCCGCGAGCCCCACCGACTCCAGCCGCGCCTTGACCTCCAACGCGGCCTCGATCACCCGATCGAACGGGATGTCCTCGTCCGGATCGAGGTCGAACACCAGGCGGCCCGGTGTCTCCGGCTGGAACGGCTGGCAGTTCCAGGGGTGGAATTCGACGGCGCCGATCTGGGCCAGGGCGGCCAGCGCCTCGATCCGGTCGACCTGCAGGTAGGGCGCATGGTCGCCCAGCACCTTCACCTCGTTGAGCAGGGGCGAGGACCCCTTGCCGGCATGGCGCTGGAAGAACCGCTCGCCGCCGATGCCCTCGGGAACGCGGATGATCGAGCATGGGCGGCCCTTGATGTGCGGCATCATCCAGGGACCGACCGCCTCCAGGTAGCGCGCCAGGTCGAGCTTGGTCACCGGCTGGCCGTCGCCGCCGTCCGGCCACAACGCCTTGTCGGGATTGGAAAGCGTGACGCCCATGACGACGGAGTTCATGGCCTTGCCCTTTGCCTGCGGGAAAGCGTTCCGGATCGGCGAAGGCGCCGCAAGCTCTGTGGTCCTGGGCGCCGGCGTCTCGGCCTCGACCTCTCCGGCGGGCTTGTCCTCCCGCAGCGCCTTGAACGCACCCTGCCGGACCATGCCCGAACCGGTGAACCCCGCGAACTCGATCTCGGCGACCAGCTCGGGTTTCGCCCAATGGACGTTGGCTTCCTTGCGCGGCGCGTCCGGCCCAGAAAACGGGCTCTTGCTCGTCTCCACCTTCTGCAGACGCGGCAGCACCCGGGCGACCTTGTCGGCGCCAAAGCCCGTGCCGACCCGGCCGGTGTAGATCAGCTTGCCGTCGCGGTGCACGCCCACCAGCAGCGAACGCAGCTGCCCCGGCTCGCCGGTCCAGCCGCCGATCACCACCTCATGGCCGGCCCGGCACTTGGCCTTTTGCCAGGTGTTGCTGCGGTCGGACCGGTAGGGCGCATCGAGCCGCTTGGAGACAATCCCTTCCAGCCCCATGCGGCAAGCCGACTGCAGCATCGCGTCGCCGGAGGTCTCGAAGTGGTCGACGTAGCGGATGCGGTTCCGGCCCTTCAGACGGGCGAGAAGGGACTTCAGCCGCGCCTTGCGGTCGCGCAGCGGCAGGCCGCGCAGGTCCTCGCCCTCGGCGAACAGCAAATCGAAGGCGAAGAAGATCAGGTCGCCGGTCTTGTCGTCGGAGAGCGCCGCCTGAAGGGCCGCGAAGTCGGGCGCGCCGTTGCTGTCCAGCGCACAGGCCTCGCCATCGACAACACAGTCCGGCAGCCCGTTCGCGTCCCGGGCCATGTCGGCGAACTTCGCGGTCCAGTCGAGGCCGGAGCGGGTCTTCAGCGTCGCCTTGCCGCCCTCGACGCGCAGCTGCAGCCGATAGCCGTCGAACTTGATCTCATGGCCCCAGCCGGCCCCGAGCGGCGGCTTCTCGACCGACTGCGCCAGTTGCGGCGGGACGAAGCCCGGAAGCGCGGCGGCCTTCCTCGGCGCGGCCCTGACCTGCGGTTCTGCCGAGGCGCGCAGCAAGGCGGCCTTCTCCGGCTCGCCGCCCTTCGACTGCCAGACCCGGTTCGCCGCCGCGCGGACCTTGCCGATCATGAACAGCTTCGGCCCCTTGCCCTTGCCGGCCGCGATCTCCTCCATCGTACGGCCGGACGCCACCGAGGTGAGCTCGTTCTCCACCAGCGTGTCGCCGTGCCCCTCGATCGCCCAGCCGTCGTGGTGTTTGATCAGCAGCCAGCTATCGCTCTTTTCCTTGGGCCGCCGCTTCATCCGCACCAGGACGAACGAGCCCTGCAGCCGTTGGCCGGCGAGCACGATCTTCAGGTCGCCCTTCTTCAGGCCTTCGTTCGGATCGCCGCCGCCCTCAGGCTCCCAGAAACCGCGGTCCCACAGCATCACCGTGCCGCCGCCATACTGGCCCTTGGGGATGGTCCCCTCGAAATCGCCGTAGTCGAGCGGATGGTCCTCGACCTCCACGGCCAGGCGCTTGTCAGCCGGGTCCATCGAAGGCCCGCGGGTCACGGCCCAGGACTTGAACGTGCCGTCCAGCTCCAGACGGAAGTCGTAGTGCAGGCGGGTCGCCGCATGCTTCTGGATGACGAACCGCCGACGGTTGGAGGGCTGGACCGTGTCCTGACCGCTGGGCTCGGCGGTCTTGGAGAAGTCCCGCATGGAGCGGTAGCGGGCCAGTTTCCTGGCGGGCGTATCCTCTGCCATCGATCCGCGTCCCTAGCTGGCCAGCGCCGCCTGCTGCACCTGAACGCCCTGTAGTGCGCTCACGAAGGCGTCGCGCCAAGCGGTGACGTCCTCACGCTCGACGTTGTCGAAGAGGGCGCGCCAACGCCGGATGCGCTCCGGCTTCTCCATGTTCAGGGCCCGTTTCAGCGCGTCGGCGATCTCCTCGGGACTATTGGGATTGACCAACAGGGCCTCAGTCAACTGTCGCGCGGCGCCCGCGAACCGCGACAGGATCAGAACGCCCGGATCGTCGGGGTTCTGGGCGGCGACATATTCCTTGGCCACCAGGTTCATGCCGTCGCGCAGGGGCGTCACCAGGCCGACCCGGGCCGCGCCGTAG
>JBOHKZ010000118.1:0-5520 GCA_050729355.1 Phenylobacterium sp.
TCTTCACCCTGAAGATCTGGGGGCTCCAAGGCGCATTCGTCGCGCTGCTCGGCGCGCCGCTGATTGCCTACACCGCGCTGCTTCCCGGCATCGGGAAACATATGCCAGGCGCCCTGCGCGTGGAGGCCCTGACCATGGTCGCACTGCTTGGAGGTTCCGCCCTGGCCGCCGCCGCCGCCTGGTGGATCTCCCCCATCATCATGAACTAGCCGGACCTTCCGCCTTCAGCCTGAGACCCACTGCATGACAGCTACCTCAACGCCGCCTGACGTCACGATGATCATCTGCACCCGCAACCGCGCAGTGCAGCTGAGCAACGTCCTGGATTCGGTGGTGCAGATGCGGATCCCCGCTGACCTGCGCTGGGAATTCCTGGTTATCGACAACGGCAGCACGGATGCGACGGGCGACGTCGTGAAATCCTATCAGGACCGGCTGCCGCTGCGCCTGGTGCGCGAGGAACGTGCGGGACTTTCCAACGCGAGGAACAAGGGCGTGGCGGAAGCCGCGGGGCGCTACATCTGCTGGACGGACGACGACGTCCTCCTGGATCCCGAGTGGCTGGCGGCCTACTGGGCGGCCTTTCAGCGTCATCCTGAGGCGGCGATCTTCGGCGGCCGGATCATGCCGGTCCTGGAGAAGCCGACGCCTGACTGGTTCGCCAAGCTGAGCCGCGAGTGGCCGATCATGATCCTGCTGGCCGAGCGCGATTTCGGAGCGGACCCTTGCCGGCTGGATTTCCCCCGGGGCGTCATCCCGTTCGGTGCGAACTTCGCGATCCGGACCCGCGAGCAACGCGAAGTCCTCTACCAGCCTGGCCTCGGGGTGTCGCCCAACCACCGCAGGATCGGCGAGGAAGCGGAGGTCATCTTCCAGCTGCTGAACGCCGGCGCCATCGGCTGGTGGGTGCCCGCCGCGAAAGTCAGCCACATGATCACCATCCAGCGGCAGACCTGGGACTACATCTACGATTTCTCGGCCGCCTACGGGGAAACGCTGGCCTATCTGGAACAGGAATCGCCCGGCGAGCACCACCTCTCGGCCGCCGGAGATCTCGCGCGGATCAAGCACCCACTGGCGAACCTCGAAGGCAAGGCCACGACCTACCGCACGCTATCGACCCTCGCCCGCTGGGCCGGCGCCACCGGCCGCAGCACGCGCTTCCTGGCGACCGCCGGGCTATTCGCAGGCGCGTCGCGCTACAAGCGCAAGGCGGCGGATTCGACCGTCAGCGCGGGCTGATTTCACCCGCCTGGGGCAGCTTCACGGCCGGTGGACGTCAACGTCCCGCGGGATGGCAGGCGCCAGGACCAGCGTTCCCAGCGCCAGTGTGGCGCCTGCCGGCGACAGGTGACTGGCGTCGACGAACAGCAGGTCGGACTGGCTGTGGAACAGGCAGCGTTTGGCGTCGCAAAACCGAGGGAACAGGTCGATGTATTGGGTGCGATCCATCCGGCTGATACTCCGCATGATCTCATCAACCTGCGCATTCCGCGGCTCGACACCGGCGGATCGGTCATAGCCGAACGCGTCCACGTGGCCCTGTAGCCCTGTGGCGAGCGCGAGCCGGACAGGCAGCGACGACGTCAGCGCCACCTTCGCCGGATCGAACTTCCAGAGCGGCGTATCGCCCATCACGACAACGTCCTTGCCGGCAGCCGTCAGGCTGCGGACGGAACGCTCCAGCCCTTGCCGAAGCAGCATGCTGGCGCCGGTCACGTCGTGCGGATCGCGGGCCGATGAGACGTAGTACTCGCCCCACTTCGGCTCAAAGGGTCCGGACCACGCGCCCACAAGCACGACCGTCTTCACGTCCGGATCCCGCCTCACCTTCTCGTAGGCCGCGTTCATGAATGCGGCGCAGTCCGCTTCGAACCCAGGCTCGATCCGCCGCCACACCGTGACCCCAAGCAGCGGCCGGCAGGAGGACTTCGTCAGCACCATCGACCCCCAGCCCGTCTCCTTGGCGAGACGCTGGACGCCCGGCCCCAGGGCGGCCGCATGGCTGTCGCCGATGACCGCAATCGTCGGTTTGTGATCCCCGACCTGCACGCACTTGGAGGACTCATCCGGCGTCGCGTCGCCCCAGCCCGCCAGACATGGATCGGCGTGAACGAGCTCCACGACACGCTCGGTCTCCAGCGCCCTCGGCGGCAGCCGGCCCGGCAGCCCGCCGCCAAGGCCGATGCCCAGGCAGGCGGCGAGCAGGACGCCGACCGCGCCCGCGTACCGGATCAGGACCACATGATTGGGAAGCTGCCGGTTGCGGAACGGCTGCTCGATGAACCGCCAGGACAGATAGGCCAGCCCGAGGGCGACCAGACCGCCCGCCGCCAGGCTCCACTTCGGCAGCGGAACCGCGGAGCTGACGCGCATGTAGGTCATCAGCGGCCAGTGCCAGAGGTACCAGGAGTAGGAAATCTTGCCTATGAAGACGACCGGCTTGGCGGAGAGCAGCCGGCTGTTGACGAAACTGCCCTGCGAGCAAACGAGCGCGGCCGCGCCGAGGATCGGCAGCACCGCTGCCCAGCCCGGAAAGGGCGTGTGCTCGTCGAACAGAACCAGGCTTCCCAGCGTCGCCGCCAGCCCCACCCAGCCGACCGCCTGGCGCCCGGTCTCCCCCAGGCGCCATCGCGGGCCGCCCATCTGCTGGACCGCCGCGATGGCGGCCCCTACGCCCAGCTCCCAGGCCCTCGCCGGCAGCAGGTAGAAGGAGGCCTGCGGATAGTGGGTCGTGGCCCAGAGCGAGAGCACGAAGGACGCAACGCTCGCCACCACCAGGGAGCCGATCACGAACGCCTTCGACCGGCGTACGAACAGCAGGATCAGCCAGGGGAAGAAGAGGTAGAACTGCTCCTCGACGCCCAGCGACCAGGTCATCAGCAGTGGGTTCAGTTTGGCGTCCGGCGCGAAATAGCTCACGTCGCGCCAGAACTGGATATTCGACACCCCGAGAATGGCCGACGCCGAGGTCTTGGCCAGCGTCCCGAATTCGGCCGCGCCCAGGCTCACGGAGCCGAACAGCAAGGTGGCGAGGATGACGAAGACCAGCGCCGGCAGGATCCGGCGCACCCGGCGCGCATAGAACTGCGCGAAACTGAAACGGCCGCCGGAGGCCCCTCGCAGGATGATGCCGCCGATCAGGTATCCCGAGATGACGAAGAAGATGTCGACGCCGACGAAGCCGGAGCTGAACGGCCAGACATTTGCGTGGAACAGCACCACCGCGGTGACCGCAATCGCGCGCAGGCCGTCGATATCGGGCCGATAACCTGCTTCCGTGTCGCGCCCACCGGACGTTGGCTCGATGGCCGACACAGCACTCGTCATCAGTTCCACCCAACCGGAATCGGCCAGCGGGGGAATTCCCCAGCCCCAACGCGAGCTTAGCTGCGCCCGCAGGTGTAGCTCAACCGATCAGTTGCGGTGGTCCGCGGGCTGCCCGCACCGGACGAAGATCAGGTTCTCGCCGGAGATCAGCATCTCGAACTCAGGGCCGATCGCCTGGCGGAAGGAGCGGCTGGTGCCCCGCCCCGGCAGCATCCAGTCGTGCGGCTCGAGGAAGATGGCCGTGGGCTTTTGGATCCAGTCGGTTTCCTCGGCGAACAGGTCGCTCTCGAAGCCCTCGATATCGACCTTGGCGATCAGCAGTTCGGAGTTCTCGACGCGGTCGATGAGCTGCGGGATCGTCACGATGGGCACGTCGCCGCCCCGCACGGTCTGCACCCCCCAGGACTCCTCGGCGGCGATCAGCGAGACCGAGCCGGGCCTGGCTCCGATCGCGGCCTCCACCACCTCGACATTGCGGCCTTGCGTGTTCAGGCGGCAAATCCGGGCGTTCATCGGATCGGGCTCGACCGCCACGATCCTGGCCTTGGGGAACTGCTGGGCGAACCACACCGAGGCCGCGCCGATGTTCGCGCCGGCGTCGACGATCAGCGGGGTCTTGCCCTGCGCCAGAATGCGATCGTAGGCGGCCGTCACAATGGCCGCGTGATGCCCGAAGCGCGCCAGGCTGTATTCGCCGGCGCCCAGTGTGTACCAGAATGTCAGAAGGTCGCTGTCGGCCGGCCTGAAGTACAGCACGCCATACCTCGTGCGCGCGCTGCAAAGCCCCGGCTCGACAGTGCGTCGGGAGAGGACGTAGCTGGCGCCCAGCGCCTTGACGTAAAGCCGCTCGCGCTTGAGCTGGGTTACGAGCTGCACGACACAACTCCTTCGAGGTATTCCCCGCGCAATGCCGGCTGCGCCGCCGCCCAATACTCGTACTCACGTCTTCACTCTTGCGCTGCGCCATACTGGGGCGCAACGCGCGAGCGTCATGCGGGCCGATCCCCTCGATTAAGCTGGCCGTAGAGCCGGCCGAAGGACTCGGTCATCGCGCCGACGCTGAAAATCTGCTCAGCGCGGCGCTGATTGTCGGCGCCGATCCGCAGGCGCCGGTCGCGATCGCGCAGGAGGCCGACGACGATCTCCGCGAACTTCGCCACATCTCCCGGCGGGGCCAGCAGATCGGCCGATCCGACGATCTCGGGAATGCCGCCCACGGCAAATCCCACGACCGGAATGCCGGCGCACATGGCGTAGACGCTGACCGAGCCGAAGGTGTCGTCCTTCACGGGCGCCAGGAACACCGAGAGCTCCTGGTAGACTTTCCGCAGCTCGGCGTAGGAAATCCAGCCTGTGAACTTGATCCTGTCTTCGAGGTTTTCCTGGGCGACCCTGGATTTGAAGTGGTGGACCAGATCCCCGTCGCCGACGATCACGCAGCTTGAAGCGGGAAGCGCCTTCATGACCTCGATGAAGATCTCGATGGCGTTCGGCCCGATCTTGTCGCCGCCGAGCCGGTAGACCATCCCGATCCGATTGTCCGGAACAGTGCTCAGGTCGGTCCGCAGGAAGTCGTCGAGCCGCGTGCCGGGATAGATCACGGCTTCCGGGATCCAGGGCGCGCCGGACGCCTGCCGGGACCAGTCGCTGCAGAAGACGTAGCGGTTCACGACGTCGCTGAAGTAGGGCTCGCCCGAGGTGTTGACGTTCTCCACCACCGGAATTCCGGCGTCCTTCAGGACCCGAAACACGGAGTGGTACCAGACGAAGTCCTGCTGCATTCCATTCCAGTAGTGGACATGGACGACGGCCGGTTTGTGCTGCTGGATCAGCGCCTTGAGCCCGTCATCGGCGAGCGGCAGCGGCAGGTCCACGATGTCGACGCCGAGATAGGGCGCGGGGCGCGGAACGTGCTTGGAGACCACGAGGTGGCGATAGTCGTCCTGCGTGAACTCGACGATGTCGCAGACCAGTTGCGGCGTGCCGCCGATCTCGAAGTTCGCCAGGAGGTGCATGACCAGCGGCTTCTCGGCCGAAGCGCGTTTGCCGTAGTCGACGCTGACCGGCTTCGGACGCTGGAGTTTCTTCTGCAGCACCCTGGAATAGGGCACCAGGGGCGCGAGCAGCGACCCGACGATCGGGCGCACGACCTCCGTTGCGCTGCGCCTCGCCGACCAGAGCCGCTGGCGC